>NZ_JBFRJF010000034.1:0-946 GCF_041468745.1 Vibrio sp. 10N.286.52.F8 | reverse complement strand
CTGTTTTCGACAGCTCTGTATCTCGCGGTCAACCTGCTGAATTCCCTGTAACTGGCGTAATTCAAGGTTGGGTACAAGCTCTACAAATGATGCCTGTTGGCTCTAAGTGGAAGCTATACATCCCTCAAGATCTAGCATACGGTGAGCGTGGCGCAGGTGCTGCAATCCCACCATTTGCTGCTCTAGTATTTGAAGTAGAACTTCTAGCTATTCTTTAATTTTTATAAAAACCTTTAGTAAAACAAAATACTATTGGCAAATAAAATTGAAATAATCCAACGGCGATGTGACTACATCGCCGTTTTTCGTTTATAGTGAAAGAGTAAATTACTTTATTACTTAAGGACGAATAATGAAGAAAGTACTCATCACAGTTTTAAGCAGCCTTGCTGTTGTCTCTTGCGCTAGCACTAGCGACTCTGAACAAACCAGTTCATCATCAGATACCAACTATTCCCAACTATCACAAACTGCACTAATGGCAGCAGTGAATATGTGGTCTCAGCAGAACGAAACAACACCACTTGTGGATACGGTAGCTGACCAAGCTTCTGTTACCAGCGACCAAGCAGTTGGCGGTATTGGTTCAATGTTGGCCCTTGCACAAAACTCACTTGGCACAGCCGACAACAAAGAACTCGCGACACTTATTCCAGGCATGTCGAGCCTTGAGTCTACGGGGCTATCATCGCTACTAAGCTCACAAGGTGCCGTTGAAAGTGCGTTTTCTGGATTAGGCATGGATCCATCAATGGTTACGACATTTGCGCCAATCATTCTTCAAGCATTGCAGTCACAAGGTGCGACGAGCGGCCTGATGGATTCACTTTCAGCTATATGGCAATAATCGTTAGTTATTAATAGCTAGCTTAAAATCTAATAAGGGCACTTCGGTGCTCTTTTTTGTGCGTGGAAGAAAAGATATTTGAGATACGAGATACGAGAT
>NZ_JBFRJF010000033.1:0-146764 GCF_041468745.1 Vibrio sp. 10N.286.52.F8 | reverse complement strand
GTGTTGTAGCTAAAATCTTTGCATAAGATTTGACGAACCACTAGTAAAAAGGGCATCATTTGATGCCCTTTTTCTGCGCTAAAAAAAGAGTTGGATGTTTTGACATCGATTTTTGCTCTTAGCAAAGAATTAAACGGTCTTTTTGACTAAAATGACTGTTAGATGTGTTGTTTTGCAACGCAAAGGAATGTGCCCTGCAACAGCGGGGTTATTGTCGTCTATATTTAAGACTTATCACAGGTTGGTTTTATGAAAGCAAACGCTGAAACTCCTGATAGCTCAGGTGCAGCAGATACAATGAAGTGGATTGTCGCTTTTGTTCTGTTGGCTGCTGCTGTTGTGGGTAATTACCTGTATGGTGAATTGTCTGTTGTAATTCGCGCTGCAGGTGTAGTTGTGCTGATTGCTGCCGCACTAGGCGTTGCAGCAACAACAACTAAAGGTAAAGCTGCGATCGATTTTGCAAAAGAATCTCGTATGGAGATTCGTAAAGTTGTTTGGCCTACTCGCCAAGAAACTATGCAAACTACATTGATCGTTTTAGCTGTATGTATTGTTATGTCTCTAGTGCTTTGGGGAATTGACGGCATTATGGTCCGTCTAGTTTCTCTAGCAACTGGGGTGTAGAGGGTTCTGATTCATGAGTGAAGCTCCAAAAAAACGTTGGTATGTAGTTCAAGCCTTTTCTGGCTTTGAAGGTCGTGTTGCACAGTCGCTACGCGAGCATATTAAAATGCACAACATGGAAGAACTATTTGGCGATGTGCTAGTACCTACTGAAGAAGTAGTGGAAATGCGTGCAGGCCAACGCCGTAAAAGTGAACGTAAATTCTTCCCTGGCTACGTATTAGTTCAAATGATCATGAATGATGAATCATGGCACTTAGTACGCAGCATTCCGCGTGTTATGGGCTTCATTGGTGGTACCTCTGATCGTCCTGCACCAATCACTGATAAAGAAGCTGATGCTATCTTGAACCGTCTAGAGAAAGCGAGCGAGTCTCCACGTCCTAAGACAATGTTCGAAGCGGGTGAAGTGGTTCGTGTGAACGATGGTCCATTTGCTGACTTCAACGGTACTGTTGAAGAAGTAGATTACGAGAAAAGCCGCATTAAGGTATCTGTATCGATCTTTGGTCGTGCAACACCGGTTGAGCTTGAATTTGGTCAGGTTGAAAAACTGGACTAAAACTCTAAGTTTTGAACAAGCTGTGGATAAATACTTCATAAGTTGTTCAAAATAAAAGAGTATAAAAAATCACCTTTTTAGGGTTGTTAAAGGCGCGAATTATGATTATAATTTCGCGCCTTTTTGCTTCTGTGGAAGTGAAAAAGAGTTAATTGAATTTATGGGGAGCTCGCCTTGCGGCTAGCGCATGTACCCAAAATATTAGGAAATATCATGGCTAAGAAAGTTGAAGCTTATATCAAACTGCAAGTTGCAGCTGGTATGGCAAACCCAAGTCCACCGGTTGGTCCTGCTCTAGGTCAACACGGCGTGAACATCATGGAATTCTGTAAAGCGTTCAACGCAAAAACAGAATCTGTTGAGAAAGGTCTACCTACTCCAGTAGTTATTACTGTTTACAACGACCGTTCTTTCACGTTCGTAACTAAGACTCCACCTGCTGCTGTTCTTCTTAAGAAAGCTGCTGGCGTTAAGTCTGGTTCAGGTCGTCCAAACACTGAGAAAGTTGGTACTGTTACTGACGCTCAAGTTCAGGAAATCGCAGAAACTAAAGCTGCTGATATGACTGGTGCTGACATCGAAGCAATGAAACGTTCTATTGCTGGTACTGCTCGTTCAATGGGCCTAGTGGTAGAGGGATAAGATCATGGCTAAACTTACTAAGCGTATGCGCGTAATCCGCGACAAAGTTGACTCAACTAAAGAATACGAAATCAACGAAGCTGTTGCTCTTCTAAAAGAACTAGCGACTGCTAAATTCGTTGAGTCTGTAGACGTTGCTGTTAACCTAGGCATCGATGCTCGTAAATCTGACCAAAACGTTCGTGGCGCAACTGTGCTACCTCACGGTACTGGCCGTGACATCCGCGTTGCTGTTTTCACTCAAGGTGCAAACGCAGAAGCTGCTAAAGCTGCTGGCGCAGATATCGTTGGTATGGAAGATCTTGCTGAGCAAGTGAAAAAAGGCGAAATGAACTTCGACGTAGTTGTTGCTTCTCCAGATGCAATGCGTGTTGTTGGTCAACTAGGTACAATCCTAGGTCCACGCGGCCTTATGCCAAACCCTAAAGTTGGTACTGTAACTCCTAACGTTGCTGAAGCGGTTAAGAACGCTAAAGCTGGTCAGGTTCGTTACCGTAACGACAAGAACGGCATCATCCACACTACTATCGGTAAAGCATCTTTCGAAGCTAGCCAGCTTCAAGAGAACCTAGAAGCACTTCTAGTTGCTCTTAAGAAAGCTAAGCCTTCTTCAGCTAAGGGTACTTACCTGAAGAAAGTAAGCATCTCTACTACGATGGGTGCTGGTGTTGCTGTTGATCAAGCTAGTCTTGATACTCAAGCAAACTAATTTGCTTAGGCGCAGATTTAGTGTATACTTCTGCGCCTAATATTTGTGGTTGGGTGGTTTTAAAGCAATTTGAAATCATCTATCCCAAGACCGTAGGCGCTGTCGATTTTCATTAGATTATTGATAGCTTAATAAAACCTACGTAGGCGATGTTGTGGTTTGAAGTGGATTTATTCATTTTTAAATAACATCGTAAACGCTCAATACATTTTGTATTGGGTGCTGTAATCACAACCAGAGGTTAATCCAAATGGCTTTAAATCTTCAAGACAAAAAAGCAATTGTTGCTGAAGTCAACGAAGCTGCCAGTGGTGCACTTTCTGCAGTTGTAGCTGATTCTCGTGGCGTTGAAGTTGGCGCAATGACTTCTCTACGTAAACAAGCTCGCGAAGCGGGTGTTTACATGAAAGTTGTTCGTAACACACTAGCACGCCGTGCGGTTCAGGGTACAGACTACGAGTGTCTAGTAGACACTTTCACTGGTCCAACTCTGATCGCGTTCTCTAACGAGCACCCAGGTGCTGCAGCGCGTCTTTTCAAAGACTTCGCTAAAGAGAACAAAGATTTCGAGATCAAAGCTGCTGCATTTGAAGGCGCAGTTACTGATGCTGAAGTACTAGCGACACTACCAACTTACGACGAAGCTATCGCACGCCTAATGATGTGCATGAAAGAAGCTTCTGCTGGCAAGCTGGTTCGTACTATCGCTGCACTACGTGACCAAAAAGAAGAAGCAGCGGCTTAAGCCTTGCTTTTCACTGGTTGCAAATTAAACTTATTGTTGACTTAAAAGAGAATTGTTATGTCTATTACTAACGAGCAAATCCTAGACGCAGTTGCAGAAATGTCTGTAATGCAAGTTGTTGAGCTTATCGAAGCTATGGAAGAGAAATTCGGCGTTTCAGCTGCAGCTGCAGTTGTAGCTGGTGGCGCAGCTGGCGGCGACGCTGCTGCTGAGCAAACTGAATTCGACGTAATCCTAACTGCTGCTGGCGCTAACAAAGTACAAGTTATCAAAGCTGTACGTGGCGCAACTGGCCTAGGTCTTAAAGAAGCTAAAGGTCTTGTAGACTCAGCTCCTGCAGCGCTTAAAGAAGGCGTTGACAAAGCTGAAGCTGAAGCTCTTAAAGCACAGCTAGAAGAAGCTGGCGCTTCTGTTGAAATCAAGTAATTATTACTTAATTTCATAGCCGCAAGGCTAATGGCTGGTGGTTTATTAACCACCGGCCTTTTTGCGCTGTAGGGCTATGACGAAATTTCCGCTGTTTAACCGTCATAATCCGAGCAAAAAAACAGTCATTTTTTCGAAATGATTGTTCACTACCACTAAACAGCTGTTTGTCACCACCCCCTCTGAAGAGTGTTTTGGGTGGTTTGGGTCACTTATCAGCGAGCTGAGGAACCCCATGGTTTACTCTTATACCGAGAAAAAGCGCATCCGTAAGGATTTTGGTACTCGTCCACAAGTTTTGGACATTCCATACCTGTTATCGATCCAGCTTGATTCTTTCGACAAATTCATCGAACAGGATCCAGAAGGTCAATACGGTCTTGAAGCTGCTTTCCGTTCTGTATTTCCAATTCAGAGCTACAACGGCAATTCTGAGCTGCAATACGTTAGCTACCGTCTTGGTGAGCCAGTTTTTGACGTTAAAGAATGTCAAATCCGCGGTGTTACTTACTCAAAGCCACTACGCGTAAAACTACGTCTAGTTATCTTTGATCGAGATGCACCAGCAGGTACTGTAAAAGACATTAAAGAACAAGAAGTCTACATGGGCGAAATTCCGCTTATGACAGACAATGGTACTTTCGTAATTAATGGTACCGAGAGGGTTATCGTATCCCAGCTGCACCGAAGCCCAGGCGTGTTCTTCGACAGTGATAAGGGTAAGACCCACTCATCAGGTAAAGTTCTTTATAACGCACGTGTAATTCCTTACCGTGGCTCATGGTTAGACTTTGAGTTCGATCCTAAGGATAACTTATTCGTACGTATCGACCGTCGTCGTAAGCTACCAGCATCGATTATTCTTCGTGCACTTGGTAAATCGACTGAAGAGATCCTAGATCTGTTCTTCGACAAGGTGAACTTCGAAGTTAAAGACCAAACTCTTCTTATGGAGTTGGTTCCTGATCGTCTACGTGGTGAAACTGCGTCATTCGACATCGAAGCAAACGGAAAAACTTACGTTGAGACTGGTCGTCGTGTTACTGCTCGTCATATCCGTCAACTTGAAAAAGATGGCGTTGAGCACATCGAAGTACCAGTAGAGTACATCGTTGGTAAAGTTGCATCTAAAGATTACATCAATGAAGCAACTGGCGAGATCATCGTTGGCGCGAACCAAGAGATTAGCCTAGAAGCACTTGCTAACCTGTCTCAAGCAGGTCACAAGTCTCTACAAACTCTGTTCACGAATGACCTAGATCACGGTCCATTCATGTCAGACACTCTACGTGCAGATAGCACAGTAGATCGCATCTCTGCATTGGTAGAAATCTACCGCATGATGCGTCCTGGCGAGCCACCAACGAAAGAAGCTGCAGAGTCTCTATTCGAAAGCCTATTCTTCTCTGAAGAACGTTACGACCTATCAACTGTAGGCCGTATGAAGTTCAACAGCTCTATCGAGCGTGAAGAAGAAGAAGAGCGCGGTACTCTGGATGAATCAGACATCATCGAAGTGATGAAGAAACTGATTGGTATCCGTAACGGTATTGGTGAAGTGGACGATATCGACCACCTTGGCAACCGTCGTATCCGTTCTGTAGGTGAAATGGCAGAAAACCAATTCCGTGTTGGTCTAGTTCGTGTAGAACGTGCCGTTAAAGAGCGCCTAAGCCTTGGTGACCTTGATGCAATCATGCCTCAAGATCTTATCAACGCTAAGCCGATCTCTGCTGCAGTTAAAGAATTCTTTGGCTCTTCACAGCTTTCACAGTTCATGGACCAAAACAACCCATTGTCAGAAGTTACGCACAAACGTCGTATCTCTGCTTTAGGTCCTGGTGGTCTTACTCGTGAGCGCGCAGGCTTCGAAGTACGTGACGTTCACGTAACTCACTACGGTCGTCTATGTCCGATCGAAACGCCTGAAGGTCCAAACATCGGTCTAATTAACTCACTATCTGCGTTTGCACGTTGTAACGATTACGGTTTCCTAGAAACTCCGTACCGTCGTGTAGTAGATGGTGTAGTAACAGAAGAAGTTGATTACCTGTCTGCAATCCAGGAAGGTCAATTCGTAATCGCGCAAGCAAACACCATTCTTACTGAAGAAGGTACGTTTGCAGATGAGCTAATCACAGCTCGTCAAAAAGGTGAATCTGGTCTTCACCCACGCGATCACGTTGACTACATGGACGTTGCGACAAACCAAGTAGTATCTATCGCTGCTTCGCTTATCCCGTTCCTAGAACACGATGATGCGAACCGTGCATTGATGGGTGCCAACATGCAACGTCAAGCTGTACCAACACTTAAGGCTGATAAGCCTCTAGTAGGTACTGGTATCGAACGTAACATCGCAGTTGACTCTGGTGTTACAGCGGTTGCTAAACGTGGTGGTCAAGTTCAGTCTGTAGACGCTTCTCGTATCGTAGTTAAGGTTAACGAAGATGAATTGGTACCTGGCGAAGCTGGTATCGATATCTACAACCTAACTAAGTACACGCGTTCGAACCAAAACACATGTATTAACCAACGTCCAACTGTACTTCCTGGTGAACCAGTTGCACGTGGCGATGTTCTTGCTGATGGTCCTTCAACAGACCTTGGTGAACTAGCTCTTGGCCAAAACATGCGTATCGCATTCATGCCTTGGAACGGTTACAACTTCGAAGACTCGATCTTAGTATCTGAGCGCGTAGTTCAAGAAGACCGTTTCACGACAATCCACATCCAAGAACTATCTTGTGTGGCTCGTGATACTAAGCTGGGTTCTGAAGAGATCACAGCTGATATTCCAAACGTAGGTGAGTCTGCTCTGTCTAAACTAGACGAGTCAGGTATCGTTTACATTGGTGCTGAAGTTAAGGGTGGCGACATCCTAGTTGGTAAAGTAACCCCTAAAGGTGAAACTCAACTGACTCCTGAAGAGAAGCTACTACGTGCTATCTTCGGTGAGAAAGCATCTGATGTTAAAGATACTTCTCTACGTGTACCAAACTCTGTTTCGGGTACTATCATCGATGTACAAGTCTTCACTCGCGATGGCGTAGAGAAAGACAAGCGTGCACTTGAAATCGAACAGATGCAGCTTAAAGAAGCTAAGAAAGACCTAACTGAAGAGTTCCAAATTCTTGAGGGTGGCCTTCTTAACCGTGTTAAAGCTGTACTTCTGTCTGGTGGTTACTCTGAAGCTAAGCTTGATACTATCGGTCGTAAGCAATGGCTAGAGCAAGTTCTAGAAGACGATGCGCTACAAACACAGCTTGAGCAACTTGCTGAGCAGTGGGATGAGCTAAAAGCAGACTTCGATAAGAAGTTTGAAACTAAGCGTCGTAAAATCACTCAAGGTGATGATCTAGCGCCTGGCGTTCTTAAGATTGTTAAAGTTTACCTAGCGGTTAAACGTCGTATCCAGCCTGGTGATAAGATGGCCGGTCGTCACGGTAACAAAGGTGTAATCTCTAAGATTAACCCTGTTGAAGACATGCCATACGATGAGAAAGGTCAGCCTGTAGACATCGTACTTAACCCGCTGGGTGTACCATCGCGTATGAACATCGGTCAGATCCTAGAAGTTCACTTAGGTTTGGCTGCGAAAGGTATCGGTGACAAGATCAACCAAATGGTTAAGGAACAACAAGAACTGCATAAGTTCCGTGAGTTCCTACAGAAGGTTTACGATCTTGGTGATACTCGTCAGAAAGTTGATATTGCTGAACTGTCTGATGATCAAGTTCGTACACTGATCAAGAACCTACGTGGCGGTCTACCGATTGCTACTCCTGTGTTCGACGGTGCTTCTGAGTCTCTAATCAAAGAACTACTTAAACTGGGTGATCTGCCAGAATCTGGTCAGCTTAAACTGTTTGATGGTCGTACTGGTGATTCGTTTGAGCGTCCTGTAACTGTTGGTTACATGTACATGCTGAAACTGAACCACTTGGTTGATGACAAGATGCATGCTCGTTCAACTGGTTCTTACAGCCTAGTAACTCAGCAACCACTTGGTGGTAAAGCTCAGTTCGGTGGTCAGCGTTTCGGTGAGATGGAAGTATGGGCACTAGAAGCATACGGTGCTGCATATACTCTACAAGAAATGCTAACAGTTAAGTCAGATGACGTTAACGGCCGTACTAAGATGTATAAGAACATCGTAGACGGTAACCATAGCATGGAACCTGGTATGCCTGAGTCGTTCAACGTACTGTTGAAAGAGATTCGCTCGCTAGGTATCAACATCGAGCTAGAAGACGAAGAGTAATCCCTCCTTCTTTTTAAAAGAAGATAGGATTATTTGGTAAAAGGGAGCTTGCTACAGCAGTGAGCTCCTTTAACTCCTTACAGGAGCTGAATGTGAAAGACTTATTAAACTTTCTAAAAGCACAGCATAAGACCGAAGAATTTGATGCAATCAAAATCGGTCTATCTTCACCAGACATGATCCGTTCATGGTCTTTTGGTGAAGTTAAAAAGCCGGAAACAATTAACTATCGTACGTTCAAACCTGAACGTGATGGTCTGTTCTGTGCACGTATTTTTGGTCCAGTTAAAGACTACGAATGTCTTTGTGGCAAATACAAGCGCCTGAAGCACCGTGGTGTTATCTGTGAGAAGTGTGGCGTTGAAGTTACACAAACTAAAGTTCGTCGTGACCGCATGGGCCACATCGAGCTAGCTTCACCAGTTGCTCACATCTGGTTCCTAAAATCACTGCCGTCTCGTATCGGTCTACTAATGGATATCCCTCTACGTGATATCGAACGTGTTCTTTACTTCGAGATGTACGTAGTAACTGAACCAGGTATGACTGATCTAGAAAAATCTCAGATGCTTACTGAAGAAGAGTATCTGGATCGTCTAGAAGAGTGGGGTGACGAATTTACTGCTAAGATGGGTGCTGAAGCGATCAAAGATCTGCTTGCAACAATGGACCTTCATCAAGAAGTGGAAGAAATGCGCGAAGAGTTAGAAACGACTAACTCAGAAACTAAGCGTAAAAAAGTTACTAAGCGCCTGAAGCTAGTTGAAGCGTTCATTGCATCGGGTAACGATCCGCAATGGATGATTCTGACTGTACTTCCGGTTCTGCCGCCAGATCTACGT
Source organism: Vibrio sp. 10N.286.52.F8 (assembly GCF_041468745.1). Lineage (NCBI taxonomy): Bacteria > Pseudomonadati > Pseudomonadota > Gammaproteobacteria > Vibrionales > Vibrionaceae > Vibrio > Vibrio sp. 10N.286.52.F8. Next base: position 137,947 of record NZ_JBFRJF010000033.1, on the reverse strand, counting down.
CCTCTAGTACCACTAGATGGCGGTCGTTTTGCGACTTCAGATCTGAACGACCTTTACCGTCGTGTGATCAACCGTAACAACCGTTTGAAGCGCCTTCTAGAGCTAGCTGCTCCGGACATCATCGTACGTAACGAAAAGCGTATGCTGCAAGAGTCTGTTGATGCACTTCTAGATAACGGTCGTCGTGGTCGTGCTATCACTGGTTCTAACAAGCGTCCTCTGAAATCTCTTGCTGATATGATCAAGGGTAAACAAGGTCGTTTCCGTCAGAACCTTCTAGGTAAACGTGTAGACTACTCTGGCCGTTCTGTAATCACAGTAGGTCCATACCTTCGTCTACATCAGTGTGGTCTTCCTAAGAAGATGGCACTTGAGCTATTTAAGCCGTTCATCTACAGCAAGCTAGAAACTCGTGGCATGGCTACGACAATCAAAGCTGCTAAGAAGATGGTAGAGCGCGAAGAAGCTATCGTTTGGGATATCCTGGACGAAGTAATCCGCGAACACCCAGTACTGCTTAACCGTGCACCTACACTTCACCGTCTAGGTATCCAAGCGTTTGAACCAGTACTAATCGAAGGTAAAGCGATTCAGCTTCACCCACTAGTGTGTGCGGCATACAACGCCGACTTCGATGGTGACCAAATGGCGGTACACGTGCCTCTAACTCTAGAAGCACAGCTTGAAGCACGTACACTGATGATGTCGACGAATAACATTCTGTCGCCAGCGTCAGGTGATCCGATCATCGTACCTTCTCAGGACGTTGTATTGGGTCTTTACTACATGACACGTGACAAGATCAACGTGAAAGGCGAAGGTATGTACCTTGCTGGCCCTGCTGAGGCTGAAAAGGCATACCGTACTAAGACTGCTGAGCTACACGCTCGCGTTAAAGTACGTATCACCGAAACTGTAGTAGACGAAGATGGTAACAGCACTACTGAAACGAAGATGGTTGATACAACTGTCGGCCGTGCAATGCTATGGCAAATCGTTCCAGCTGGCCTACCGTACAGCATCGTTAACCAAAAGTTAGGTAAGAAGCAGATCTCTACTCTTCTTAACGAGTGTTACCGTAAGCTTGGTCTAAAAGATACAGTAGTATTTGCTGACCAAATCATGTACGCAGGTTTTGCATACGCTGCACTTTCTGGTGTTTCTGTAGGTATCGACGATATGGTTGTACCTCAAGCGAAATACGATGAAATTGAATCTGCTGAAGAAGAAGTTCGCGAAATCCAAGAGCAATTCCAATCTGGTCTTGTTACTGCGGGTGAGCGTTACAACAAAGTTATCGATATCTGGGCATCTACGAATGACCGCGTTGCGAAAGCAATGATGGATAACCTATCTTCTGAAACAGTTATCAACCGTGACGGCGAAGAAGAACAGCAAGAATCGTTCAACAGCATCTACATGATGGCCGACTCGGGCGCACGTGGTTCTGCAGCTCAGATTCGTCAGCTAGCAGGTATGCGTGGTCTGATGGCGCGTCCAGATGGTTCAATCATCGAAACGCCGATCACAGCGAACTTTAAAGAAGGTCTAAACGTCCTTCAGTACTTTATCTCAACGCACGGTGCTCGTAAGGGTCTTGCGGATACAGCACTGAAAACAGCAAACTCGGGTTACCTAACTCGTCGTCTAGTAGACGTTGCTCAAGACGTTGTAGTACACGAACATGACTGTGGCACGCATGAAGGTATCGACATGATGCCTCACATCGAAGGTGGTGACGTTAAAGTTGCACTTTCTGAGCTTGCTCTAGGTCGTGTAGTAGCTGAAGACGTTCTTAAGCCTGGTACTGAAGATGTACTGATTCCACGTAATACTCTGATTGATGAGAAGTGGTGTCAAATCATGGAAGACAACTCAGTAGATAGCATGAAAGTGCGCTCTGTTGTTACCTGTGATGCAGACTTCGGTTGTTGTGCACAGTGTTACGGTCGTGACCTAGCACGTGGTCACCTAGTGAACCAAGGTGAAGCAGTTGGTGTTATCGCTGCACAATCTATCGGTGAACCGGGTACACAGCTAACGATGCGTACGTTCCACATCGGTGGTGCGGCATCTACTGCAGCAGCAGAGAACAGCATCCAAGCTAAGACAACTGGTACTGTGAAACTTCACAATGCTAAGTTCGTAGTTAACAAAGATAAGAAACTGGTTATCACTTCTCGTGCATCTGAGATGACGATTATTGATGAATTCGGCCGTACTAAAGAGAAGCACAAACTTCCTTACGGTTCGATGCTAACCAAAGGCGACAACGCAGCAGTTACTGCTGGTGAAGTTGTAGCTAACTGGGAAGCGCATACCATGCCAATCATCACTGAAGTGGCAGGTCGTATCCAATTCGTAGATATGATCGATGGTATTACAGTTTCTCGTCAAACTGACGATCTAACGGGTCTTTCTTCAAGTGAAGTTACAGACGCAGCAGCTCGCCCAGCAGCAGGTAAAGATATGCGTCCAGCTATCAAACTTGTTGATGAGCAAGGTAACGACGTAATGATCCCTGGTACTGATATGCCAGCTCACTACTTCCTACCTGGCAAAGCGATTGTAAACATCGAAGATGGCGCTGAAGTTGGCATCGGTGACACACTATCTCGTATCCCTCAAAAATCGAGCGGAAACAAAGATATCACCGGTGGTCTACCACGCGTAGCTGACCTATTCGAAGCTCGTAAGCCTAAAGAGCCTGCGATCCTTGCTGAGCACACAGGTACTGTGTCTTTCGGTAAAGAAACGAAAGGTAAGCGTCGTCTAGTAATCACTCGTGAAGGCGGTGACGCTTACGAAGAGATGATTCCTAAGCATCGTCAATTGAACGTGTTCGAAGGTGAGAAGATTGAACGTGGTGATGTAATCGCCGACGGTCCTGAAACTCCACACGATATCCTGCGTCTACGTGGTATCCACGCAGTAACTCAGTACATCGCGAACGAAGTTCAAGAAGTTTACCGCTTACAAGGCGTAAAGATTAACGATAAGCACATCGAGACTATCGTTCGTCAAATGCTACGTAAGTGTACAATCACTCATTCTGGTGACTCTCCGTTCCTACCTGGCGAACAAGTTGAGTACCACAATGTTAAGATTGCTAACCGTAAGCTAGAAGCTGAAGGTAAAGAACTAGTACGTTTCGAACGTGATCTACTAGGTATTACTAAAGCATCTCTTGCAACTGAGTCATTCATCTCAGCTGCATCGTTCCAAGAAACGACTCGCGTACTAACAGAAGCTGCGGTTTCTGGTAAGCGTGATGACCTTCGCGGTCTGAAAGAGAACGTAATTGTTGGTCGTCTGATCCCAGCTGGTACTGGTTTCGCATACCACCAAGAGCGTCAAAAACAACGTGAAGAAGAGCAAGAAGGTCCTTCAGCTGAACAAGCTACTGACAATCTAGCAGCACTTCTAAACGCTGGTTTCTCTTCAGAAGAGTAAGCTCTACGAGTAGTCTCTAAGAGATAAGAAAAAGGCACCTTCGGGTGCCTTTTTTGTATCTGGCGTATTGGTATTTAGCTATGACTTATAAAGTGATAGGTGTGCTTATCTAGCTGGTGAGGTTGGATTTATGTCCTGAAGAGTGCTCTTTGAGGCCAGTAAGATAAAGGGTAGAGATCACTAGGCTGATTAGGGCTGTAACCATATGCTTATGGCTAAAGGTCAGGGCGAGCGAGTAAGCTCTGTCTGAAAGGTTCTGGGTAGTTTGGATAACCTTACAGACAAAACAAAAAGCTTGCACAGAGGCAAGCTTATTAAGGATTCGGCTAACTATGCGCCTGGTGGAATCGCTAAACTGTCTGCAATAAGCTGGATAAGATTATCTTCTACTTCAAAACGTAGTTCGAGTAGTTCACCTACTTTGGACATATCTCCTTCGAAGTTAGGCAACTCATCGTCTGCATTTACTTTAACGTACTTATCATTGAATTCTAGAAGCGGCTCGGTTGTAAGTACGATCTTCGCGTAAGTTGTATCAATCTCGTCATTGGTTTTAAAGCCTGTTGCTTGCCATTTTTTCATGACCATATCGTAGATCTTAAAATGACCCTCTGAGATATAATCGACAACATGATCACAGAATGAGCTTATTTCTTTAGGGGAAGGGAGTTCAACAACGTTTGATTGCCCGTTGCTAGCTGGCTGCAAGGCACCTAGCTTACAATACTCAACGATTAGAGACTGTCGAGTTTCGAGCCAATGATCGATGACCTCATTAGAGCCACCCCATTGTTCTTGTATTTGTTTGAATTTATTTAGCATGACCATGTCCTCATGATCTGATCACAACCTTGTGATCAAGTAATTGCCTAAGCAGGGTCCGTTTTATTGGTAGCTACTAAAAGTAATAGCTTGAAATATTCTCTGCTACAACTCTAGTATGAAATTAGATTGCCAGTAAAATGAACGAACTGCAAGCAATGAGGCATAGGGATGTTAAAAAAAAGTGATAACAAAATGACAGAGCAAGCTTATTGGTGCGTCGTTTCTGGTAGTGATATTTGGGTTAATAATGATCAGTTTCCGTTTGGCTCTGCTGAAGAGCTTGGGCTGAGTGTGGAGCATGCAATCTGTATTGGTCAGCATCAAGGTCGCAAGGTGTATTGGCTCAACGATTGTGATGTGGAGAATGAGCTGAGCATGGTCAGCCTAAGAGAGTTACTGCACTGGCCTGAAGTGAGTTTCTTGACTGCAAGCAAAGCCATCCAATATGGGCATATGACTCAAAGTATGCGTTTTTGCCCTCAGTGTGGTGGTCGAAATCATCTCAACCATAACCAGGTGGCGATGCAGTGTGGAGATTGCCGCACACTTCATTATCCTCGTATCTTCCCGTGCATCATTGTCGCTGTACGAAACGACAACAAGATATTGCTTGCGCAGCACCCAAGACATAAGACAGGTATGTATACCGTGATAGCGGGCTTCCTAGAGGTCGGAGAGACCTTAGAGCAGTGTGTGGCAAGAGAAGTCAAAGAAGAAACGGGTATCGATGTCGATAATATTCGTTATTTTGGCAGCCAGCCATGGGCGTTTCCATCGAGTATGATGATGGGCTTTCTCGCAGATTATGCTGGTGGTACGCTCAAGCCTGACTACAGCGAGCTATCGGATGCTCAATGGTTTGACGTAACAAGCCTGCCTGATGTTGCTCCTGTTGGAACCATTGCGAGACAGTTGATTGAGAAAACCGTTGATGACGTGATGAAAGATGGTGTGACTGAGCAGATACTAGAGCACTAATTTGCCTGTGATAGTATTTGGCCTATGGGTGATCAAAAGCTAAAAAAAACCCTCCACAAGTGGAGGGGGTAAGTAAGATGTCGTTATGAGATGCTGAGTAGTGACTACTCAGATGTTATAATTGTAATTTTCGCTAGCGAACAAATTTTTAACATGCTCCCGTAATTGGGTGCAAATTAAGCATTGATTTAAAAGTTAATAACTTGATCTAGGTTGCAAAGCACAAAGCTTTTACCCTTCAATCAGTGTTAGAATACTTGCCATCAAAACTAGACAAGATTGAATTGGAATTTAACGGAATGACCGAATTAAAAAACGATCGCTATTTACGCGCACTTTTAAAACAGCCTGTTGATTACACACCGGTATGGATGATGCGCCAAGCTGGCCGCTATCTTCCTGAATACAAAGCAACGCGCGCTGAAGCGGGCGATTTCATGTCTTTGTGCAAAAACGCGGAACTGGCATCAGAAGTAACACTTCAACCTTTACGTCGTTTCCCGCTTGATGCGGCAATCTTGTTCTCAGACATCCTAACTATCCCTGATGCAATGGGCTTAGGTTTGTACTTTGAAACAGGTGAAGGTCCTAAGTTTGAGCGTCCTATCACGTGTAAAGCTGACGTAGAGAAGATTGGCCTACCTGATCCAGAAGGCGAGCTTCAATACGTAATGAATGCCGTTCGTCAGATCCGTAAAGACCTGAAAGGCGAAGTGCCACTGATTGGTTTCTCTGGTAGCCCATGGACTCTAGCGACATACATGGTTGAAGGTGGAAGCTCTAAAGCATTCACTAAGATCAAGAAGATGATGTACGCAGAACCACAAACGCTGCACCTGCTTCTAGACAAGCTGGCTGACAGTGTTATCGAATACTTGAACGCGCAAATTAAAGCGGGTGCTCAATCGGTAATGGTATTTGATACATGGGGTGGTGTACTGACTCCTCGTGACTACAACCTATTCTCACTGCAATACATGCACAAAATCGTTGATGGCCTAATCCGTGAAAACGAAGGTCGTCGAGTACCGGTTACTCTGTTCACTAAGAACGGTGGCATGTGGCTTGAGTCTATCGCAGCAACAGGTTGTGATGCGGTTGGTCTAGACTGGACAATCAACATCGCAGATGCAAAAGCTCGCATCGGCGACAAAGTTGCTCTGCAAGGTAACATGGATCCTTCAATGCTTTACGCTCAGCCTGAACGTATTCGCGAAGAAGTGGGCAGCATCCTTGAAGGCTTCGGCGACGGTGGTACAGGTCATGTATTTAACCTAGGCCACGGTATCCACTTAGATGTACCGCCAGAGAACGCTGGTGTATTCGTTGACGCTGTTCACGAATTGTCTAAGCCTTACCACAAGTAATTCTGAGTAAGATTATTGAAAGCGCTGTTGGGAAACCAACAGCGCTTTTTTATTGCCTGAAATTGGCAATTGATGGCGGTTTAATCTTGTTGTGTGCAGTTAATTAGGTATTTGGATCATGGTAGGCCAAATGCTCAGAGATGTGTTTCCTGATATAAGGAATGACTTCATTTTCAAACCAAGGGTTCTTCTTGAGCCAGATATTATTGCGTGGCGAAGGGTGGGGTAATGGCAAAAACTCAGGCGCCCACCTTTGCCAATCACGCACGGTTTCGGTCAATGCGCTGGTGGTTTTGTTTGTTAGGTAATGGTTTTGTGCGTACTGGCCAATCAGCAGTGTCATTTGAATATTGGGTAGAGATTGCAGCACTTTGTTATGCCAAAGTTCCGCGCACTCTTTGCGTGGTGGAAGATCACCACTTTTCCCTTTCCCCGGATAACAAAACCCCATAGGCACAATCGCGACTTTTTGCTCGTCGTAAAAAGTATCGCTATCTATCCCTAACCATCCTCTTAATCGTTCGCCACTCGCGTCATTCCAAGGGATCGACGACTCATGCACCTTGATACCCGGCGCTTGACCTATGATCAGCAAGCGCGCGTTTGGATGTGCTTGAATCACCGGGTTAGCACCGTGTGATAGGTGAGGCTCACAAGCTCGGCATTGTCGAATCTCTTTAAGTAACGAAGAGGACATCAGTAACCTTTATCAAAATCGATGACATGATTAAGTGTAAAGCCATCTCGCCACTGTTTGTAATTCTCTGCGAAGATCTCGACTACTTGTCTTGGCTCACTGAGTGCAGCGATGTGTGGAGTGATGGTGACTTGCGGTAGTTTCCAGAAAGGATATTCCTGAGAGAGGGGTTCACTTTCAAACACATCTAAAAATGCGTGTTCTACCCATCTGTTTTTTATGGCGAGCAACAAGGCTTTATTGTCGATGCTTTCCCCTCGACCGACATTAAACAGCAACACATTAGAGCAGTAACCTAACGTGGTTTGGTTCAACAGCTGATAGGTTTCAGCGGTTGATGGCAAGGTGTTGACCACAATATCGGCCTGCTTAAGGGCAGCCTCTATCTCATTGATGTGGAAAGTCTCTTTAAAGGTTTCTTGTTTGGATGGGATGCCGGTACGGTTGACACCTATGGTATGAATACCAAAAGCCGCCGCGGTTTTTGCCAAATGACTGCCGATTGAACCTGTTCCTAAAATCACCATAGTTTTGTCAGTTAGGCTAGTATAAAGCTGTGGCTGCCAGTTTCGTTGTTGTTGATGCTGGTGGTAATGAGGGAAGTGTCTACAGTGACTGATTGTGTAACCCAATACGTATTCTGCGATAGCCGGACCAAAGATGCCTTTGACGTTGGTTAGCGTATAGTCCTGACGCAGATCTGGCTGAGTGAGTTTATTGATTCCGGCATAGGTACTCTGTACCCAGTCTAGCTCTTTAAACTCGCCGAGGCGCTCTGCGATTAGAGGTGGTGACGCCAAGACAATCTGTGCTGATTTGGGGTTTTGAGTGATTTCTAGGTCGGGTAAATCCTGGTTTAGAATCAGTTGCGTATAGGTATCGTCATGCTCAGTAAGAATATAGAGCTTATTCGTAAAATTGTTCATCGGCTTACCTTTTCCCCCCAGGGTTTATCAAGTACACTTTCGCTGTCTTTTTCTGCAATTATTGAGTGACTATGCTTCAGAATCCACTGCAGGTTCGTCTTGAAAAGTTAGAACCTTGGCAACAAATTACCTTTATGGCGTGTCTATGTGAGCGTATGTACCCTAACTATGCCATGTTTTGTGAGAATACAGAATTTGCGGAAGCTCGAATCTATCGTGATGTTTTGGATAGCATTTGGGAAATCCTGACGGTTAAAACAGCAAAGGTGAACTTTGAGCGTCAACTTGAGAAGGTTGAAGAGCTATTCCCTAGCGGTGATGATTTTGATTTTTATGGTGTTTACCCAGCAATGGACGCATGCCAAGGCCTAGCAACGCTAATTCATGGTCTGCTTGACCGTGAACATATGTTGGAAGCGGTAATTAAAGTGAGTCAACAATCGGTGAAGACGGTTGCTGAGCTTGAGTTTGCTCAAGGCGCTGAAGAAGTGACGAACGAAAACCAGAAAGAAAACGAAGCGGTATGTGAAGAGTGGGACGTTCAGTGGGCCATTTTCCGACCTTTACGTGAAACGACTGAGCGTGACTTAGAGTTGATCAAAGACCTACGCCACGAACTGCGTGAAGACCCAGTCAGTAACATTGGTGTTGCGCTATAATTCGCAATTGCACCAAGGTACGAATAAAAACAAAGGCTCCCTAGGGAGCCTTTGTTGTATCTGACGGTATCAAATTTAGATTAAGCGTCTTTTTTGTCTTCGTTCTACACTTTGTCTTTTGATGCCTTATCTTTTGATGCGTCGTCGTCATTCGTTGATTTTGCATCTGAAGAGTCGTTGTCTGCTGGAGTTTCTTCCTCGTCCTCGTCATCGCGGTTTTCGATAACACCGTGTGTCTCTTTCCACTTCTCCCAGCGTTGGAACGCCAGTTCTTGCATGTCAGTCGTCTTATCCGCTTCGTCGACAATCTCTTCGCCCACTAGGTGCTCAAAGATGTCTTCTAGGGTGATGATGCCCTGAATAGTGCCGTATTCGTCCACAACTAAAGACAGTTGCAGGCGGTTTGCCATCATCTGGTCAAAGGCCTTAGCCAAGCCCATGTTGTTCAGCAACACGTGGATAGGGCGCATTACTTCACCCAAAGCTTTCTCACCACAACCGGCTTGCTGCAATCTAAACAGCTCTAAGCGGTGAACAAAACCGATGATGTTGTCACTCTGCTCGCTGTAAACCAGCGGACGTGAGAATGGCGTGTCTTTATGTTGTTCTAGGAACGTATTCACACTCATTTCCGCATCAACACGGAATACCACTGGGCGCGGCGTCATTACCTGAGTCACGGGTACATCTTGAATACCCAGTAGGTTGCTCAGGATTTTTGACTCGCCTTCTGCAAATTCACCACTCTCTTTTGCCAAAATCGCCATTGCAGATAGCTCATCACGCATTTTTGGTGCTTGGTGGCCACGAGCAAGACGTTTGGTGATCTGTTCTGAGAACCATACAAACGGTGTTAGGAAGAACACCATCCAACGAAGCACGCTTGCCGAAGCAGGAGCAAGTTGACGCCAGTAGGTTGCACCAATGGTTTTTGGAACAATCTCAGATAATACCAAGATACCTAGCGTTAGCACGGCAGAGAAGACACCTAACCATTGGCTACCAAAAACGACAGCCGCTTGTGCACCTGCTGTCGCAGCACCGATAGTATGGGCGATGGTGTTGAGCGTTAAAATTGACGCAAGCGGGCGGTCAATATCTGTTTTCAGTTTGTCTAAAGACTCTGCTGCAGGGTGCCCATTTTGTTTTAGTTGAGCAATGTAGCTCGGACTAATACTCAAAAGTACAGCTTCCAAAACAGAACAAATGAAAGAAACTCCAATAGCAATGGAGACGTAAATAGATAGCAGCAGCATGTTTGCCCTTAAATTAAATTGTACGCTTTAGCAGCGATTCAGCGTGGATTATAGTGAAAAAGTAGTGGCTAGGTCATCATTAATTTTGCTCTCAGCCCCTTTTAAACAAGGGCTTGCTTAATAAAATCAGTAACAAATTGTGAGTTATTACTCATATTATGGCTAAAACTACGGCATTAGAGCTAAAGATCGACGACAAACCTTTGCCAGATGGGGCATTTATGTTTTAGAGTGAATTGAATTCAAAAATACAAAGAAGGGAAACCTAAAATGAACAAGACTCAATTAATCGACTTTATTGCTGAAAAAGCGGACCTTTCTAAAGCACAAGCTAAAGCTGCTCTAGAAGCGACTCTTGGCGGTGTTACAGATGCTCTTAAAGATGGCGATCAAGTTCAGCTAATTGGTTTTGGTACTTTTAAAGTAAACCACCGTGCAGCTCGCACTGGTCGTAACCCAAAAACTGGTGATGAGATCCAAATCGCTGCTGCAAATGTTCCAGCATTTGTTGCAGGTAAAGCGCTGAAAGATTCAGTGAAATAATCTAAACTGTACCGAGGTAGTCGTATTCCACCTCGGTACAGGTTTTTATGAAAAAAGCATTTCTTCTCGTTTCACTATTATCTACATTTCTTATTGGCTGTTCTTCAACAAGCCCTCGCAAAAACCTAGAGCAATTTGAAACTCACACTGGCGGCCAAGTCATGGGCGACGCGACGAGTTTCTACTGGGTTACAAACAAGCTAACACAACCTCATACTTCAGCTGACTACGTCACTGTCGGCGATTACGGCTGGTACCAAACTGATTATGCTTGGTCAGAAGGCGTGCTTCGTGAATTCATTCGTGAAGGCGAGCAGCGTAACTCTTCTAATGAGCTGGTTCCCTATCGAGTCCATGTGCGTTTCAATAAGTCAGGCGAAGCTGTGTATCAACAGTATCGTATTGATAGCAAAATCTTACCTATCCAAGCCAAGCAGCTTGAAAACTATCAGAAAGAAGCGACGTCGGTTCTAGAGACCACAACGAAGCAGCATGATGAAGGGCTTAGGCTGATTCAGGGTTACTGGAATGGCAGCTCTTTTAAAACGTGCGCTGGTGGTGAGTTTGATCGCATTGAATTTAACCAGACCTTGCCAAGCTTCGTGATTGACCGATTGGCGTCTGTGGAAAGCTATGCGGCGTTTCTTGGCAGTGACTTACTCGGTAAGATGAGCGTGGAAGAGTTACTGATGCTGGCTGAAGACAGCCATGATTGTGTCGTTAGGCCATCATTGTTGAAAGAATAGCGAGTAATCAAAGGATTGAGAGTATTTGGCCTACTGTAGGCCAAGTGCCTATTTGTCTGTACAAATACAGATTCTTGTGTAAATGAGATAATAAAAGGCGCCTATTGAGGCGCCTTTTTCTGTTATTCACTTGCTGTCATTTGCTTACTGTTATTGGAAAGTAAGCGAGCAACAAGATTGTTTACTGCTCTTGTTCGCGCGCAATCGCACGGTAACCAATATCATTGCGGTGGAACATACCATTCCAGCTAACTTGCTTCGTCAACGCGTAAGCGCGCTCTTGAGCCTCAGAAACCGTATTGCCCAGTGCTGTTGCACAAAGTACACGACCGCCGTTTGTCACAACGTCGCCAGCTTCATTATTTGTCGTACCCGCGTGGAAAACCTTTTGGCCTTCAACTTCGCTTGTTGGTAGTGAAATAACGTCACCTTTTGCGTAGTCAGCAGGGTAACCGCCAGCCGCAAGAACAACACCGATAGAAGCGCGTGGATCCCACTTCGATTCTGCTTCGTCGAGCTTCTCGTCGATAGCCATTAGGCAAAGTTCAACAAGGTCTGACTCCATACGCATCATGATAGGTTGCGTTTCAGGGTCGCCAAAGCGGCAGTTGTATTCGATAACTTTAGGCGTGCCGTCAGCATCGATCATTAGGCCAGCGTAAAGGAAACCTGTGTAAGGTGCGCCTTCTGCGTCCATACCACGTACCGTTGGGTAGATAACTTCCTCAAGGATACGGTTGTGGATTTCTGGAGTTACAACCGGCGCAGGAGAGTAAGCACCCATGCCGCCCGTGTTTGGCCCAGTGTCTTTGTCGCCAACACGTTTGTGATCTTGGCTGGTGGCCATAGGAAGCACGCTAGAGCCGTCAACCATTACGATGAAGCTTGCTTCTTCGCCTTCGAGGAACTCTTCGATAACAACGCGACTGCCTGCTTCGCCAAAGGCGTTGCCCGCTAGCATGTCTTTGATTGCGTCTTCTGCTTCTTCAAGGGTCATCGCAACGATAACGCCTTTACCTGCCGCAAGACCGTCAGCTTTCACTACGATAGGAGCGCCTTGCTCGCGAACGTAAGCGATAGCTGGCTCAATCTCAGTGAAGTTTGAGTAGTAACCTGTTGGGATATCATGACGAGCTAGGAAGTCTTTAGTGAATGCTTTAGAGCCTTCAAGCTGTGCTGCAGCTTGAGTAGGGCCGAAGATTGGCAAACCTACTTCGCGGAATGCATCAACCACACCGATAACCAATGGTGCTTCAGGGCCCACGATAGTCAGTTCGATTTTTTTATCTTGAGCAAACGCGACTAAACCAGCGATGTCTTCAACGCCGATGTTTACGTTCTCTAGTTTTGGCTCAAGTGCAGTACCTGCGTTACCTGGAGCGATGAATACTGTTTCAACGTTTGGGTTTTGTGCTGCTTTCCAACCTAGTGCATGCTCACGACCGCCAGCACCAATAATTAATACATTCATTTTATTTTACCTTTGATAGCTTCATCAGATTACCTATTTCGGCGTCAAACATGCTCACTTATAGTCATAAGCTCCGCGTGTTTTCCTTGAACTAGGCAATCTGATTTTGCTCTAAAAATTAAAATTTCTATTAACGTTGATGAGTAAAACGCCAACATTAATGAACGGTTAAACGAATAAAAAAGGCTCTAGGAAAACCTAGAGCCTATTCTGATTAGTGGCGGAAGTGACGCATGCCCGTAAAGATCATCGCCATGCCGTGTTCGTCTGCTGCTGCGATAACTTCGTCATCACGCATAGAGCCGCCCGGTTGGATAACACACTTGATGCCAGCCTCTGCAGCCGCGTCGATACCGTCACGGAATGGGAAGAATGCATCTGATGCCATCACACAGCCTTCAACCTGTAGACCTTCGTCTGCAGCTTTGATGCCTGCGATTTTCGCAGAGTAAACGCGGCTCATTTGGCCAGCGCCAACACCAATTGTCATGTCGCCTTTCGAGTAAACGATAGCGTTAGATTTAACGTATTTCGCTACTTTCCAGCAGAATAGAGCATCTTTCAATTCTTCAGCTGTAGGTTGGCGCTTAGAAACCACTTTAAGGTCATCTTCAGACACCATGCCTTGGTCGCGGTCTTGAACTAGCAAACCACCGTTAACGCGTTTAACGTCAAAGCCAGTTGTCTTCGTTGTCCACTCACCACACTCAAGTAGGCGAAGGTTTTTCTTAGCCGCTACGATTGCTACTGCTTCAGCAGAAACTGATGGTGCAATGATAACTTCAACGAATTGACGCTCAGTGATAGCCGTTGCTGTTGCAGCGTCTAGCTCACGGTTGAAAGCGATGATGCCGCCAAATGCAGAAGTTGGGTCTGTTTTGAATGCACGGTCGTAAGCTTCTAGGATGTCTTCACCTAGTGCAACACCACATGGGTTAGCGTGCTTAACGATCACACATGCTGGCTGGTCGAACTCTTTCACACACTCAAGTGCTGCGTCGGTGTCAGCGATGTTGTTGTAAGAAAGGGCTTTACCTTGAATCTGGCGAGCTGTAGAAACTGATGCTTCTTCAGGGTTTGCTTCAACGTAGAATGCGGCTGCCTGGTGGCTGTTCTCACCGTAGCGCATGTCTTGCTTTTTCTCGAACTGTTGGTTGAACGTGCGAGGGAATTTGCTCTTGTTTTCAGGAGAAGGTTCGTCACCTTCTTTGTTCTCACCGTAAGATGGAACCATAGTGCCGAAGTAGTTTGCGATCATGCCGTCGTAAGAAGCGGTGTGCTCGAATGCTGCGATAGCGAGGTCGAAGCGAGTCTCTAGTGTTAGAGATTTATCGTTCGTGTCCATTTCAGCGACAACGCGCTCGTAGTCGTGTGCGTTAACAACGATCGTTACGTCTTTGTGGTTTTTCGCTGCAGAGCGAACCATTGTAGGGCCGCCGATGTCGATGTTCTCAACAGCATCAGCAAGGGTACAACCTTCTTTAGCAACGGTTTCTGCGAATGGGTATAGGTTTACAACAACCATATCGATAGGGTTGATACCGTGAGTTTCCATCACGTCATCATCTTGGCCACGACGGCCTAGAACACCACCATGAACTTTTGGGTGCAGAGTCTTAACACGGCCATCCATCATTTCTGGGAAACCAGTGTAGTCAGATACTTCTGTAACAGAGATGCCTTTTTCAGCAAGCAGGCGAGCAGTGCCACCGGTAGATAGGATATCTACACCACGGTTAGCAAGAGCTTGTGCAAATTCAACGATACCAGTTTTGTCTGATACGCTGATTAGAGCGCGGCGAATTGGACGAGCGTTATTCATGCTTCCATCTTCCTCAAATTCATGGGGTTAAAATAAAGATATTTGCCAAAAAAGAACTTGTTTCTATCTTCTTAGCGTGGATTATCTTAGATACCAGTAAGAGATAAAATATTGGCCAGTTTTGGTAAAGACCTTTTGGGTTAGTCTTATGATTAAGCTATAAGATAACCAACTCCAAATTTGATGGCGCAGATTCTAACTAATTTATTACAAAAAAGCTCGCGCAATCGTTTGGCATCTCAAAATTAATTATGAAAAGTGCCATTTCAGCCTGAAAAGTAACGATAAGGTTAATTGTGGAATGGACGAAACAGTAGGAAAAAACATGTTTCAGATCGGTGAATTAGCGAAGCGATGCGGTGTGACAGCCGATACCTTGCGATTTTATGAGAAGAATAACCTGATCGCGCCAGCCAGTCGCAGTGACTCGGGTTATCGCCTATATGATGAAAATAACCAGAAACAGGTGACGTTTATTCTCAAATCTAAAGCGTTGGGGCTGAGTTTGGACGAGATTAAAGAATTGCTTGAGATTCGCCTCGAGGCCACACAGCACAGTTGCGCTGAAGTGAAGTCGATTACCTCAGCAAAGCTAGAGATGATTGATGAGAAGATTACCGAGTTAACTAAGATTCGCACCGCACTTAAAAAGATTAATGATGCGTGTTGTGGTCACGTAGACGATGATGCAAGCCATTGTTCGATTCTAGCAGCCTTGGACTCAGCAAACGTCGACAAAGGTCGCTGCTGTCGCACTGGAGAGTAATCAGCGACTATCACGGATCGACAAGCCAAAAAAAAGCCAAACTCAACAATGAGCTTGGCTTTCAATTCAATAAATTACGAAAGAACGATTAGTTCATGCCGTATTTTTTAAGTTTCTTGCGAAGAGTACCGCGGTTAATACCCATCATGGTTGCTGCGCGAGTTTGGTTACCGCGAGTGTACTGCATGATAGTGTCTAGTAGTGGCTGTTCAACTTCAGCTAATACTAATTCGTATAACTCGCTGACTTCTTGACCGTTTAATTGAGCAAGGTAATTTTTCAATGATGCTTTAACTGAGTCACGTAGTGGCTTCTGCGTGATTTGGTCTTGTGATGTAACTGTAGTTACTGTCAATGCTTCTGAAGTCAGATTTTGTTCGAACATATTCGGTCTAGCTCTTCTCGTAATTATGGTGCAACGTTATCAAAAAAACCTTCTAGCGCTTCAAGCTGCAGATCACCTGCTTCGAATGCGTTGAAGGTACGGCGAAACTCACTCGCTTGTTCATGTTCTTTTAGATACCAACCCACATGCTTACGAGCGATGCGAGGGCCTAAAAACTCTCCATAAAATTCATGTAGAGCGTGCACATGACCAAGCATGATGTCTTTCACTTCCGAAATCGGGAGTGGGTCCATCGTGGTGCCGTTTTCCAAATAGTGTAGGATTTCGTTAAAAATCCAAGGACGTCCTTGGGCAGGTCGACCTATCATTAAAGCATCAGCGCCGGTGTACTCCAGCACAAACTTCGCTTTTTCCGGACTATCGATATCACCGTTAGCGATAACCGGAATAGATACTGCTTGTTTCGCTGCTTTAATGTGTTTGTATTCTGCCTCACCTTTGTACATACAAGCGCGAGTTCTTCCATGGAGCGCAAGAGCTTGTATGCCGCAGTCTTCGGCTATTTTCGCGATTTGGACACAGTTTCTATTGTCTGTATCCCAGCCTGTGCGCGTTTTCAACGTTACTGGAACGTCGACAGCATTTACCACCGCTTTCAGAATGTCTTCAATGAGTTCTGGATGCTGCAGTAAGGCTGAGCCCGCAAGCTTCTTATTCACTTTTTTGGCTGGACAACCCATGTTGATATCGATGATTTGCGCACCGTTATCGACATTAAATTGAGCAGCCTCGGCCATAAGCTGTGGATCTGCACCAGCGATTTGTACTGAACGAATGCCCGATTCGCCTTCATGTACCATACGCTGCTGAGACTTTGACGTTTTCCAAACTTTCGGATTGGAGGACATCATTTCACTGACTGCCATCCCCGCACCGTAGCGAAGACACAACTCACGGAATGGTCTATCCGTTACGCCAGCCATAGGAGCGACGATTAGATTGTTCTTAAGTTGATAATTTCCGATTTTCAAAAATGTCATCACAGTTCTGTACCAGCAAGGGCGCGCATTTTACGCATTTTTTCGCTGCGTGAAAAGACTAATATTTGAGCATTTACAATTTGTTTTTGTAATTTGTTTAAATTTCAGTCAATTAGCGCCCAAAGTCTTGTCTAGCCTTGCTTGCGACCTGAGATTCGACACCATTCTTGTTGTTCGATGATCGGATCAATGTGAAGCTCATCACGATAATAAGTGGCAACATCTTCTGCTTGTGTATCTAAAACACCCGACATCGCAAGTACACCATTTGGCTTAACTAGGCCCTTGATGATGCCAGAAAGGTCGCGTAATGGACCCGCAAGAATGTTGGCAACAACAACGTCTGCTAGCAAACCTTCCGGTTGATCTTGTGGCAAGAACACCTCTAGTTGCTCAGCAACGCCATTGCGTTGTGCGTTGTCTTTTGATGCAAGCAGAGCTTGAGGATCAATGTCGATCCCGATAACTTTTGCTGCGCCTAGTTTGATCGCAGCGATCGCTAGGATGCCTGAGCCACAACCGAAGTCGATCACGGTTTTGCCTGCAAGGTCTAAGCCTTCAAGCCACTCAAGACACAATGCCGTTGTCGGGTGAGTACCTGTACCAAATGCAAGGCCAGGGTCTAGCATTACGTTAACAGCGTCAGGTTCAGGGATATCGCGCCAGCTAGGGCAGATCCATAAACGCTCACCAAACTTCATTGGGTGGAAGTTGTCCATCCATTCACGCTCCCAATCCTTGTCTTCAATTTGCTCTACTTTATGAGCAAAGTCTGCAGGGAACATGTTGCTTGCTTTAATCTGCGCTAGAACGACACCAGTATCAGTCTCAGCGTCGTAAAGCGCGAGAATGTCAGTATCACCCCAAAGGCGAGTTTCGCCTGGCAGAGGCTCAAATACAGGGGTATCTTGTGCATCCAGGAAAGTTACAGAAAGAGCACCAGTCTCTTCCATTAACATGTCGCCGATTTGTTCGGCATTTTCATTGGTAGCATTAAGCTTGATTTGAATCCAAGGCATGGCTGCATCTTCTATATGAGAAAAATTGGATGGCGAGTCTAGCAGAAAATATGAGCAAATTCACCAAAACCCCACGGAATATAATGGGGATTAAAGATTGATTTTTTCGGCGGTTCAAAAACAAAAATGCTCACCGAAGTGAGCATTTTGACTGTTCTTAAACGAACGGATTATGACAAACCAAGTTTCTTCTCAAGGTAGTGGATGTTTGCACCACCGTGTTGGAAGTTTTCGTCGTTCATAATAGACAGTTGAAGCTCAGTATTAACGTTAATACCTTCAACAATCATTTCACCCAATGCGTTCTTCATACGAGCGATAGCAACATCACGGTTCTCACCGTAAGTGATCAGCTTACCAATCATTGAATCGTAGTGTGGTGGCACTGTGTAACCCGTGTAGATGTGAGATTCCCAACGTACGCCCATGCCGCCTGGTGCGTGGAAACGTTCAATCTTACCTGGTGAAGGTAGGAAACGAACTGGATCTTCAGCATTGATACGACATTCGATTGAGTGGCCACGCAGCTTAATGTCATCCTGAGTGAATGATAGAGGCTGACCAGCTGCAATACGTAGCTGTTCTTTCACTAGGTCGATACCCGTTACCATTTCAGTAATCGTGTGTTCAACCTGGATACGAGTGTTCATTTCGATGAAGTAGAATTCACCGTTCTCGTATAGGAATTCAAATGTACCTGCACCGCGGTAACCGATCTCAATACATGCACGAGTACAACGTTCGCCAATGTACTTACGCATCTCTTCAGTGATACCTGGAGCTGGCGCTTCTTCCACAACTTTCTGGTGACGACGTTGCATTGAACAGTCACGCTCACCTAGGTGGATAGCATTACCTTGGCCATCTGCAAGCACTTGTACTTCAATGTGACGTGGGTTTTCTAGGAATTTCTCCATGTAAACCATGTCGTTGTTGAAACATGCTTTTGCTTCAGCACGAGTCATCGCGATAGCTTCTGTTAATTCTGCTTCAGAACGAACAACACGCATACCACGACCGCCGCCGCCGCCAGATGCCTTGATGATAACTGGGAAGCCAATGCGTTTAGCGTGCGCTTTGTTTTTTGCTTCGTCGTCGTCAAGAGGGCCGTCAGAACCTGGTACACAAGGTACGCCAGCTTTCTTCATTGACGTGATAGCTGACACTTTGTCACCCATCATGCGAATGGTTTCAGCTTTAGGGCCAACGAAGATAAAGCCACTGCGCTCTACCTGTTCTGCAAAGTCTGCATTTTCAGATAGGAAGCCGTAGCCAGGGTGAACAGCTACTGCACCTGTAACTTCAGCTGCGCTGATGATACGAGGGATGTTTAGGTAGCTATCGATACCACGAGCTGGACCGATACAAATGGTTTCGTCTGCAAGCAGTACGTGCTTAAGATCACGGTCAGCAGTTGAGTGAACCGCTACCGTTTTAATGCCAAGCTCTTTACATGCACGCAGAATACGTAGTGCAATCTCACCACGGTTCGCGATTACTAATTTATCTAACATAATGAGTGCTCTCTATTATTCGATAATTACTAGAGCTTGGTCGAATTCTACTGGTTGACCGTCTTCAACTAGGATAGCTGTTACAACACCAGATTTATCAGCTTCGATTTGGTTCATCATTTTCATTGCTTCAACGATACATAGCGTTTCGCCAGCAGTTACAGATTGACCAACTTTAACGAATGGTTTTGCGTCTGGGCTTGGAGCGCCGTAGAAAGTACCAACCATTGGAGAAAGAACTTGGTGACCAGCTGGAACTGCAGGAGCTGCTGCTTCTGCTGCTACAGGTGCCGCCGCAGGAGCTGCTGCCGCTACAGGTGCTGGAGCAGCTGCATATTGAACAGGTGCTACAGGTGCAGTGCTGTTACGACTGATTCGTACTGACTCTTCACCTTCAGAGATTTCTAGCTCAGAAATACCAGACTCTTCAACCAATTCGATTAGCTTTTTGATTTTGCGAATATCCATTGTTTCTTTCTCTTTATCTGTTAATTGAACTTACTCTATGACTGAGTAGGTTAGTAATAGTTCGTTGTTTATGTTTACTTTGAGTTGAGCTTGCTGAGCGCAGCGGTCAAAGCAAATTGATAACCTTGGGCACCTAAGCCACAAATCACACCTTCTGCTTTATCAGATAGGTAAGAGTGGTGACGGAATGGTTCACGCGCGTGAACATTCGATAGATGAACCTCAATAAATGGTATTGCAACGCCAAGTAGTGCATCACGCAGTGCCACACTGGTATGTGTAAAGGCTGCTGGGTTGATAATAATAAAATCAACATTTTGATAAGCACTATGGATAGCTTCAATCAGTTCGTACTCACGATTTGACTGTAAGTGAGATAGCTCAACATCGTGTGCTTTCGCTTGCTCGGTCAGTGAGCTAATAATCTGGTCAAGTGTTTGAGAACCGTAGTGTGCAGGCTCTCTAAGGCCTAACAGGTTAAGGTTTGGGCCATTTAAAACTAGAATGCGAAACTTTGTAGACATCGTGGGGCTATCTTCCTTTATCGTGTTTACGAACGTGAATGTTGCCATTTTATTGAAAATTTGCGGTTAATTTCTAGTGAGAAAAACCCAAATTTAAAAATTAGAACCAGATTATAGCTAATTCAGCGCAAATCGCAGCAATTTACTGGTCTAATCTCCTATTGATACAGCTTGGAATTGTTACCAACTTAACAAAAAAGCGTCTTAGCCTTAATTTGGGGCGGGATATTTGAGATCAAGATCAGCCATAAAAAAACCGCCACATAGGTGACGGTTTAGAAAGTGCTGTTTTAAACAGTGATTAGCTGCTGTGACTGGTTGCTTATGCCAGTTCTGCTTTCTCGGCAATCAGCTTATCAACCACACTTGGGTCGGCCAGTGTCGAGGTATCACCTAGGTTACCTGTATCGCCAGTCGCGATTTTACGCAGGATACGACGCATGATTTTACCCGAACGAGTTTTTGGTAGAGAGTCGGTCCAGTGCAGTACATCTGGCGTTGCAATTGGGCCAATCTCTTTACGTACCCAGTCTTTCACTTCTTTATGAAGCTCTGCGGTTGGGAACTCACCATCATTCAGCGTGATGTAAGCGTAAATCGCTTGGCCTTTAATATCATGAGGGATGCCCACAATCGCGGCTTCTGCAATCTTATCGAACGCGACTAGAGCCGATTCAATCTCAGCAGTACCCATACGGTGACCTGATACGTTAAGTACATCATCGACACGCCCCGTAATCCAGTAGTAACCGTCTTCATCACGACGAGCGCCGTCACTGGTGAAGTACATGCCTTTAAAGGTCGAGAAGTAAGTCTGTTCGAAGCGGTCATGATCGCCATGAACGGTACGCATTTGGCCTGGCCAAGAGTCAAGAATCACTAGGTTGCCGTCTGTTGCACCCTCAATGATGTTACCCATGTTATCAACCAGTGCCGGTTGCACACCGAAGAATGGACGAGTTGCAGAGCCCGGTTTCAGGTCTGTTGCGCCTGGTAGCGGTGCAATCAAGATACCGCCCGTTTCTGTTTGCCACCATGTATCAACAATTGGAGATTGCTCATTACCGATTGTTTTGTAGTACCACTCCCACGCCTCTGGGTTGATAGGTTCACCCACTGAGCCCATGATTCTTAGGCTGTCACGAGAAGTACCTTCAACGGCTTCATTGCCTTTCGCCATCAATGCACGAATAGCCGTTGGCGCCGTATAAAGAATATTAACTTGGTGCTTATCGACCACTTCGCTCATGCGGCTGGTGTTCGGGTAATTTGGCACGCCTTCAAACAGAATCGTTTTTGCGCCATTAGCAAGCGGTCCGTAAACAAGATATGTGTGACCGGTAATCCAACCCACATCGGCTGTACACCAGAAAGTCTCGCCTTCTTGGTAATCGAATACGTATTTGAAGGTCATCGCAGCATAAACAAGGTAGCCACCTGTGGTGTGCATAACGCCTTTAGGTTTACCTGTTGAGCCTGACGTATAAAGGATGAATAGTGGATCTTCTGCGTTCATCTCTTCTGGTGGGCAATCTGCAGATACATTAGCAATAGCATCGTGCCACCACACATCGCGATGTTCGTGCCATGCCACATCACCGCCAGTGCGTTTGAATACAACAACCTTCTCGATGTTTTTCACTTCAGGGTTCGTCAGTGCTTCATCGACATTCTTTTTCAGTGGAACAGCACGGCCGCCACGCACGCCTTCATCGGCAGTGATAACGACTTTAGAATTTGAATCGATAATACGACCAGACAGTGCTTCTGGTGAGAAACCACCAAATACGACTGTGTGAACCGCACCGATACGGGTACACGCCAGCATGGCTACTGCCGCTTCTGGCACCATTGGCATGTATAAACAAACCACATCACCTTTGCGCACGCCTTGCTCTTTTAGAGCATTCGAAAACAGGCACACTTCTTTATGCAGTTCATTAAAAGTTAGAGTTTTATCATCTGCCGGGTCATCGCCTTCCCAGATGATAGCGACTTCATCACCGCGCTCAGCAAGGTGGCGGTCGATACAGTTAGCCGAAACGTTAAGCGTGCCATCTTCAAACCAGCGAATATCAATGTGGCCAGGGTCGAAAGAGGTGTTTTTTACTTGTGTGAAAGGTTTGATCCAATCAACGATTTTTCCGTGTTCACCCCAAAAGCCTTCAGGGTCAGAAACAGATTGCTGGTACATGGCTAGGTAAGTGTCATTATCCGCGTGTGTGGTTGATTTAATATTTTCTTTTACCGGATAAACGTGGGCTTCACTCATTGCATCTCTCCTTGTGCCTACATTCCTAATGAACTGGCAACTTCCTTTGTGTTCAGTTTCTAGGTCTATTACAGAACCGTCTTTGTGTTATCACTCTCGGCTAGGACGGCGATTTCCACAATTAGACTTTAGGATGAGACGCTGCTTTTCACTTACAAAATAGCGAGTTAAGTTCAATTTTGAGATGTTGCTCTCTATGTGAAGCGACAGTGGTTGAATTAAGAATAAGAAGAGTTGAAACGGGGAAGGTCACCATGTTTCAGGCGCACAAAGATCAGCGCAGCGGAGATAGCGTCTTGTAATGCATCATGTTTATTGACCGGGATAGGTAAATCGAGTTGGCGACAGATGGCGTCCATACTGAGATCAAAATAGGCATTGGGCAGCTGTCTTTCGAGTTTGTCTTGATAGAGTTGGCTCACTTCGACTAATCGGTTAGGCAGTGGAAATCCAAGCTGTTTTAAACAGGCGCGGTCGAGAATTTTTTTATCATAGCGGATGTGATAGCCGACTAAAGGACGATTTCCAATGAAGTTCAGTAGCTCGATTAAAGCCTGTTTTTCTTCGATGCCGTGCTTTAGATCTTGATGACGGATACGGTGGATTTTTATTGAATTGCAATCGAGCGATTGGGGGGCGCGCAACCGGACTTCAAAAGGTTGGCTGGTAATGATTCGGTTACCGATGATCTTGGTCGCGGCAATGGTAACTAATTCTGCCTGATTGGGATCTAGGCTGGTGGTTTCACAATCGAGCGATACATATTCATGATCAATAGGCGCAGTAAACAGAGGCTGATAGAGGGAGCCTTTGAGCTTGTGATGCCAGTAATAGCGAACCAACCTATTCATCGTTCAATGCCTAATCCCGTATCTGATAGTGGTAGCCGAGCCATTGCTTGAATTTCTTCACCACGTGCAGGCTATGACGAAGCAGATCCCTGTCTGCTCGTTCCATCAGTTTGACGTTAATCTTGTTGCTGCTGTGCTGCTGAGAAAGCCTTTGGGCTAAGCGCCACTTAAAGAATTGCTTGAGTGCTTCACTGAGATTATCGGCAGTACTTTGCTCTAATACTTTCTTGCTGACCAGCTGCTCAATGCGTTCGAAGGTGTTGTTGACCGTGACACCATGTTCTAGGCAAAGCGCTCTCACACCATGCACGATAGGGAAAATACCGCCTTGTTTGATATCGAGTCCGGACTTAGATTGCTTCACATTACCAAACAGGGTCAGGGGAACTGAGAAGTTCAGCGCCGGGCGGCAGAACTCCGTCAGAATCAATTCTTGTCCGAGCATTAAATCACTGAGGTGCTGCTTTACAGGTTTTAATAACTCTCTATTCCCCGCTACTGCGTGTGCATCTGCCATGATCGCGATATCCATCACGGTGTCTGGCGTGGCTTTTTTTACCCAATGGGTGAGGGTTTGTTTCCACTCTTGTTCTGAATGCACCCATTTCGGATTGTTGACCATTACGTTGCCCGGGCACAGTGGGTAACCCAATTGTTGAAGGGTATGGGTGAGGTCGTTCATGGCACTTTGGCATTGATGCCATTCCAAACCATCTTGAATAATCAGAGCGTTGTCTTGATCGGTTTTGAGAATTTGCTCTCCACGCCCCTCAGAACCCAACACGATTAGGCAGCAATGATTATGCAGTGCAGGTGGGATCACCAACTCAAAAGCCTTCTCTATGATCTGTTCGTTGACCGCAGAAATCAGCTCCATGATAAAGCGTGTGCGAATCCCATTACTGAGCAAGCTCTCGACCAGTTGACGTTGTTTGTTGGATGCCATTGCCAATTCTTCAACGCTGGTGGCGCGCGCAATACGCAAAGTAAGAACGTGGGAGTGTGTGGAGAATGCACTGAGAATCTGTGTCATATCCACCATGCCGACCGCATTTTTACCATCACAAACCATCAACCTTTTTACTCGATTTCTGGTCATGGTAATCATGGCGTTAAATAAGAAATCGCCTTGGTTCACGTGCATCACCGGAAACGTTGCGATCTCACCGACAGGCGCATCCAGTGTGAAATTATCGAGCATCACAGCATGCAATAAATTGGTTCGAGTGACGATTCCATACGGCAAGGAACATGATGATCCAAAAGCTTTTGGATCATTATGTTCCAAATGGACTAGGGCCGAGTCTAACCCTTGTTCTTTAAGGGTTTGAGTGACTTGGTTGATCGGTTGGTTTGGTTCAAGTATCAGTGGTGGGTGATAGATAGAGTCATCCACTTTGGTTAATATAAACTCGGCAAGATTCTGTTGCTGCTGGGCGGCTTCTATCAAAGCTTTTCGTGTTGATAGGTTGCTATCAAAGTAGGCAGCGAATTGGCCATTGGCGTGGTAAAGCTCAAGAAAAATATCGGTGGGCAGCAGATAACTTAATGTATCTTCGAGTGCGATATATCGGTGTTTGGTGTGGGGTTCAAACTGGCTGCGGACATCAAAAATATCGTCATTGGCATAGTGTGCGTAAATCTCACCATCACTGCTCGCGCGCTCTTCAACAGCTCCTTTGATCAAAATATGCAGGTGTCGGCTCGGCCTTTCAGCTTCCAGTATCACTTCTTGAGAGCGGTAATACACCACGTCTAATGAAGAGCGAAGCTTCAACTGTTCGGCGTCGGACAGGCTATCGAAGGGCGGGTGCTGCATATTAAATTTGTCAGGCATAAGCATCACAAGAAGAAATGGGAGTCTTTAATCAGTCTGACAAAATACCAGCGAAGCTCCAGACGACTTTAGTCTAAATGCGAGTATGAGTATTGATGAGCGTGAAATCTCTTGTTGAAATGCGATATCCAGACCCATTGAATATGGGAATACTATCCCAGTAATAATTCCCTTTTTCATCGTATGCGAGATAGGCATAATTGGTGCTGCCTTTTTCCGCACACTTTATAGGTCATTTATGTTTAGCCCTTCACCCTATGGCTGGATCTCTCAGTATTTTCTTGGTTTCTTTTTTGCGTATGGCGTGTATTTGCCATTTTGGGCGTTGTGGTTTGAAGACCAAGGCGTGTCTGCTGGTGATATTGGCGTATTGATTGGTATCGGCTTTGCAACTCGTTGTGTGGCCAACTTAGTGATTACGCCGCGTATCCATAAAGTGGAACACTTGATGCCAGCGCTACGCTGTTTGAGTTTCGCTGCGCTGCTGTTTGTCGGTTTCCACTTCTTCACCGGTGGCAGTTTTATACTGATGTTGTTGGCAACGGTACTGTTTAACCTCTGTTGTGGGCCGATCATTCCTCTTTCTGATGCGATGGCTAACCATTACAGTCGTTTGAAAATGCTCGACTACGGCCGAACTCGTCTTTGGGGATCAATTGCCTTTATCGCAGGTTCAACGGTTGTTGGCTATTTGGTGGCACAATTCGGCACTGACATGATTTTGTATACTGCGCTTGCCGGTGTGTTGCTGTCATTGATTCTTGCGATGAGAAACCCCAATGTGATGCCAGTAACGCAATCTGAGCAACAAGCGGCGCGACCAAAACTAGGTGAACTGCTGCGTGAGTCGTCAGTGGTAAAGTTTTTAGCCTTGATGGCGCTGCTGCAAGGTAGTCATGCGGCTTACTACAGTTTTAGTGCGATTTATTGGAAAGAAGCGGGTCACTCAGAAGCTATCATCGGTTATTTGTGGAGTTTAGGTGTTGTTGCTGAAGTGGCCGTATTTGCTCTGAGTAAGCGATTATTCTCAGGCTGGTCACTGCGTACTTTGTTTGTCGTCGCGGCTATTGGGGTGATGGCGCGTTGGGGTATTACCGCATCAACGACGGCGATTTTTGCACTGGTGATGGTGCAGTTGCTGCACGGTGTGACATTTGCCATGGCACACATCGCCGCGATTCAATACATCCAATCTGAAGAACAAAACAAGATGGTTGCGCTACAAGCCCTGTATAACGCGATTCCATTAGGTGCCTTTATTGCACTGATGACCACCTTAAGTGGTTGGGGTTATGAGCTTTGGGGCGCAAATATCTTCTGGGGCATGGCTGCAATGGGTGCACTTGCTCTGTTCATTAAGTTGGATGAAAGAAGTTCAGTGGTTGAGATTAATCAATCAGATTCGGAACAGTCAGAATCTCACAGCAAATGCTGATAATTAGAGTCTAAAGCACAGAATTTAAGCGATGCGATTGAGTTAATCACCCATCCTTAGTTAAATGAAACCTCTCCCTTATGGAGAGGTTTTTTTATGGATGAAAAAAGGGTTTTCAATGCAAGGATGGATAGTAATTCCAGTCTCTTTAGCCTACTTGGGCGTGTTATTTCTGATCGCTTGGTATGGAGACAGGCAGGTTCGTTGGCTATCGCGTTGGCGCCCGTGGATCTATAGCCTTTCGATTGCCGTGTATTGTACCTCTTGGACCTTCTATGGAACTGTCGGGCAGGCGAGCAATAACCCTTGGTCTTTTTTACCCATTTATCTCGCCCCGATTCTGGTCTTTACACTAGGCTGGCGGATCTTGGCGCGGCTGATCCTGATTGCGAAGCGGGAGCACATCACCTCCATTGCCGACTTTATCGCGGCTCGTTACGGGAAATCTCAGGGCTTAGCTGTGGCGGTGACGGTTATCGCCGTGGTCGGTATCCTTCCTTATATCGCTCTGCAACTGCGTGGTATTACCATGGGGTTGGATATTGTTGCGCCCAACCTAGCGGCTGACTTCGGTTATCAGGACTATCATGTGTCTTGGTTTGTGGTCGGTGCTTTGGCTATTTTCACCATGCTGTTTGGTACAAGACACATTGATAACACAGAGCATCACCGTGGCATGATGATGGCGGTGGCGTTTGAATCCATCGTTAAGCTCGCGGCATTCCTGATCGTTGGCCTATTCATCATGTATCTGGCGATGAGCAGCGACAAGATCGACTTGCTTGATGTGGCGGCTTCCACCTACGAATCACCCAATATTCCGACCTTAATTATTCATACCGTTTTGACCATGTTGGCGATTGTCTGTCTGCCACGCCAGTTCCATACCATGGTGGTAGAGAACGAACGTCCTCAAGACCTGCATACCGCTCGTTGGTTGTTTCCGCTTTACCTGATTTTGATGGGACTGTTCGTGCTGCCAATTGCTTGGGCAGGACAAGGACTACTTACTGGTATGCCAGCGGATACCTATGTGATCAGTGTGCCAATGTCAGAAGGCGCTAATCACATTGCCTTGCTGGCTTTCCTTGGTGGTACGTCTGCGGCAAGTGGCATGGTGATAGTGTCGACCATCGCCTTGGCGATCATGGTGTCGAATGATTTAGTGATGCCATTGTTACTGCGCCGTATGCGCCTAACTCAAAGAACCCATCGACACTTTTCTGGCCTGCTATTGGTGATTCGCCGCGGGCTAATTTTACTGCTGTTACTGGGTGCTTGGCTGTTTTATCAGGCGCTCGATACCATCCATTCACTGTCAGCGATTGGCTTTCTTTCCTTTGCTGCGATTGCTCAATTCGCGCCAGCACTTATTGGTGGTTTGTACTGGCGCCCGGGTAACCGCAAGGGCGTGTATGTCGGCTTAATGGTGGGCTCGTTGATTTGGCTGATTACCTTGATGAGCCAAACCAGCATGTTGGCTGGCGACAGTGAAAGTAACCTTTTACTGTGGATTATCACGCCGCCAGAACTGCTCAGTAGCTGGAATATCAGCAGTTCAAACTGGGGCATTGTGCTGAGTATTGTACTTAATACCTTGTGCTATGCCGTGGTTTCGATGACGACTCGCCCAAGCCTAAGTGAGCGCTTACAATCAGCAGCATTTGTTGGCACGCCGCTGCCTGAAAACGAGAATATCAGCCTTTACCAGAACCGAGTGACGGTCGCTGAATTAGAGATGCTGGCGTCGCGTTTTGTAGGCCGTAAGCGTGCCAAAAGTGCCTTACACAGCTATTGGCAACAACACGGTCAGCCGCTGCTTCCTAATCAACAAGCGCCTGCAAGTCTGATTCGACACGCAGAGCGCGTGCTCGCCGGAGTATTCGGTGCTTCGTCTGCTAAGTTAGTACTTACTTCCGCTTTACAGGGAAGAAACATGCAGCTTGAAGAAGTCGCGACCATCGTGGATGAAGCTTCGGAACTGTACGACTTCAGCCGTGGTTTACTGCAAGGAGCGATTGAACATATTGGCCAAGGCATCGCAGTAATCGACAAACAAATGAGGCTGGTGGCATGGAATCAGCGTTACCTAGAGTTGTTTGAGTTCCCTGCTGGCTTGATTCAGGTTGGGCGACCCATTTCAGATGTGATTCGTCATAATGCTGAACAAGGTTTGTGTGGCCCGGGTGACCCAGAAGATCACGTTCGCCGTCGTGTTTATCACCTTGAGCAAGGAACACGACACACCTCTTCTCGTATTCGTCCTGATGGTCGAGTGATTGAGGTGCAAGGTAACCCGATGCCAAGTGGTGGTTTTGTGATGAGCTTTACCGACATCACGGTATTCCGACAAGCAGAGCAAGCGCTAAAAGATGCCAACGAAAGTTTGGAATCGAGAGTGCATGAGCGAACTCAAGAACTCGAAAAACTGAACCATCGCTTGGTAAAAGCCACGCAGATTTCGGATCAAGAATCACAATCTAAGAGTCGTTTTCTAGCCGCGGTAAGCCACGATTTGATGCAGCCGCTCAATGCCGCACGTCTATTTGCTTCGTCACTGTCTGAGGTGGCAAAAGAGCAAGAGGTGAAGCAATTGTCATCTCACATCGAGAGTGCACTTGGCGCCGCAGAAGATTTGATTGGTGACTTGCTAGATATCTCTCGATTGGAGTCCGGAAAGTTAGAAACCAACATTCACGCGATTGCCGTGCATGACGTATTAACCAATTTGAACGCGGAATTTAGCGCTCTAGCGAGACAACAGAAAATTGAGTTTAAGATGATTCCGTCGTCATTGTTCATTCATTCAGACCCTAAGCTGTTGAGGCGTGTGATTCAGAACTTTTTGACCAATGCGTTCCGCTATAACCCGGAAGGGAAAGTGGTACTGGGTGCGAGAAGAGTGAATGGACAGGTTCGAATTGATGTGTGGGATAATGGAACCGGTATCGATGAAGACAAGCAACAAGAAATCTTTGAAGAGTTTACTCGTGGCAGCCAAGTACGAGCCGATCAAGGATTGGGGTTAGGGCTGGCTATCTCGAAAGGTATTGCTCATGTGCTTGGCCATCAAATTTCGATGCGCTCATGGCCGGGGCAAGGCAGTGTCTTTTCCATCACCTTAGCTAGAGCGGAAAAAGTGGCTCCAGTTGTGCAAGCTTCGACGCCAATGGCGACCAGCGACATCGAACATCTCAAGATATTGTGTGTCGATAATGAACGAGAAATCTTAGTCGGTATGGAAAACCTGATCGGACGTTGGGGCTGTGAGGTTAAGACGGCGGTTGATTTGGTCGAAAGCTTGCAGTGCCTAGATGAGGGTTGGCTACCTGATGTGATTTTCTCTGATTACCGTTTAGATAATGGCAGAACGGGTCTCGAAGTCCTGCAGCAGTGTCGCTTGCGCCTTGGAGATTCTTTTGAAGGTGTCATCATCAGTGCCGATAGAACCGATGACATGTTGGCAGCGATAAAGGCCAACAGCTTTCGCTTTATTGCCAAGCCAGTGAAGCCACTTAAGTTAAGAGCGGTCTTGAATCGAGTGAGCTAGTTTGGGTTAACAGGCTCGGATTAGTACGTTCGTGAGCGGATAGTGAAAAGGCCTCAGATGAGGCCTTTTTTGTCTCTGTTTTTTTTGCGAACGCCGATTCGCTTGTTAATTCAATAACTAACCAGCAATGCCACCTTGTGTCAGTGTGGTTGGATCAAGCAGTTTACTGAGCTCTTCTCGGCTAAGATCGGTTTCTCTTTCTGCGACATCCAGAATTGGTAAGCCTTCTTTGTAAGCTTTCTTGGCAATATCAGCCGCCTTCAAGTAGCCAATCACAGGGTTAAGTGCGGTCACTAGGATTGGGTTCTTTGACAGTGCCAAATCGAGATTGTCTTGGCGTACCGTGAAGGTCGCGATGGCTTTATCTGCCAATGCGACAGAGCTATTAGCCAATAACTCAATACTTTCCAACACGTTATGAGCAATCACTGGCAGCATCACATTAAGTTGGAAGTTACCTGATTGTCCGGCTACGGTAATGGTGGTGTCGTTGCCAATGACTTGCGCCGCCGCCATAGCTGCAGCTTCTGGAATCACAGGATTTACCTTGCCAGGCATGATCGATGAGCCTGGTTGTAGAGCCTGTAATTCAATTTCCCCTAAGCCAGCCAACGGCCCAGAGTTCATCCAGCGAAGATCGTTTGAGATCTTCATGATCGCAACTGCTGCCGTTTTGAGCTGACCTGACAGCGCAACGATCGCGTCTTGACTGCTGAGGCTAAAAAAGAAGTTTTCACTCGAGCTAAAACTGATCTTTGTCGATTGAGACAGGTTACTCGCAAACTTATCGGCAAAGCGTGGGTCAGCATTGATCCCTGTTCCAACCGCAGTACCACCTTGTGCTAAAGCCTTGATAGCGGGCAGGGTGTTCTCTATTGCTTGCTTAGCGTGTTCTATCTGAAATTTCCAACCACCTAGCTCTTGAGCAAAGGTCATTGGCATCGCATCCATTAGATGAGTGCGACCTGTCTTCACGACCTCCGCAAGTTCCTGTTGTTTGATGGTGAGTGCTTCAGAAAGGTGAGTTAATGCAGGTAATAGCTTATTTTCAGCCATCAAAGCAACGCTCACTTGAATTGCGGTTGGCACCACATCGTTACTGCTTTGGCCCATGTTGACGTGATCATTGGGGTTCACGTCGCCTTGCAAGCTTCTTGAGGCAAGCGTAGCAATCACTTCATTGGCATTCATGTTGGAACTGGTACCTGAACCGGTTTGGTAGACATCGATAGGGAATTGATCGAGGTGTTTACCCTCAATGATCTCTTGGCTGGCTTTGGCTATCGCGTTGGCAATATCACCTTCCAGTAGACCTAACTGAGCATTGGTATCTGCCGCTGCCTGTTTAATTAACGCCAGTGCTTGAATAAAACTGGTCGGCATCTTGTGAGAGCTAAACGCGAAGTTATCCGCTGCACGCTGAGTTTGTGCTTGGTATAGCGCATCGGCAGGGACTTTCACTTCGCCCATGCTGTCTTTTTCAATCCGAAATTGTAGGGTCATGTTCTATCCTTGTTAGCCAAGTGGGGCTTGGACTTGTTGTAGTGTTTGGCTGAGATTCAAAAAACGCGCTTGGCCTTGAGGTTGCTGGCAGTAGTGGCGCTTCAAATAAAATAGTGGTGAGTGAATAGAGTCTAGGCAGATATGACGAAAGGCGAAACTGCGCTGAGGAGACTCAATCGCTTCAATCAAATGAAAGAAAACTTGGCGTAGATACAGCTCGCACAACAAGATGTTTTCTTGAGCGGCATGCTTTTCATAGTAAGCCGAAAGCGTCAGTGCACACTCGATATACTCTCGAATTACAAACGGCTCATGGCCTTGAACTTGTTCTAATGAAGCAAAGCGATCCTGTGCTTTGTAAAATCTCGAATAGAGAACCTGCTGCTCTTTCATCATCATCTGCATCTCTTTATTGGATGTTAATGATAATTATTATCAAGTAAAGTTTTAAAAACAACCCTTTGTTTATCTTTTTATAAAGTGAGCAGAAAAAGAAAAAGCCGATACACGAAGTATCGGCTTTCTGGAGTCAGTACCTAATCCCTACAATGTAAGTACTGATTCATTTTTTGCTAAACATCTTTGTTTAGTGGTCGTGCTTAGTGGTCGTGAGCTTCACCTGCACCTTTCGGGTAACGGATGTTCTCAACCATATCTTGTACATCTTGTGGTACTTCAGCAGTTACTTTGTTTACAGCAATCGATACTACGAAGTTTAGACACATACCTAGCGTACCGATGCCTTCTGGGCTGATACCAAACCACCAGTTTTCAGGTGTGCTTGCTGCTGGGTTAATGAACTTGAAGTAGATGATGTAGCTTGCTGTGAAGGCAATACCTGACAACATACCTGCAATTGCGCCTTCCTTGTTCATCTTCTTGTAGAAGATACCTAGGATAATCGCTGGGAAGAAGGATGCTGCGGCTAAGCCGAAGGCAAACGCTACTACCTGTGCTACAAAGCCTGGTGGGTTAATACCTAAGTAACCGGCACCGACAATCGCGACCATGGCTGCCAGACGAGCGGCTAACAGCTCCTGCTTGTCGGTCATGTTTGGTCTGAAGCCTTTCTTCAACAAGTCATGTGAAATCGACGTTGAGATGACCAATAGTAGACCCGCGGCTGTTGATAGTGCGGCTGCTAGGCCACCGGCTGCAAGCAGTGCTACAACCCAGTTTGGTAGTTTCGCTAGCTCTGGAGAAGCCAGTACGATGATGTCACGGTTAATCTTCATCTCGTTGCGCTCATCGCCCGAGTAGAACATTTTGCCATCGCCGTTCTTATCTTCCCAACCTACTAGGCCAGTGCTTTCCCAGTTTTTGTACCAGCTTGGTGCGTCCGCTGCAGCGACACCTTGCATGTCAGGGCCGTTGATTGTTTCGATCATGTTTACACGAGCGAATGCTGCAACGCCTGGTGCTGTTGTGTATAGCAATGAGATGAACAGTAGTGCCCAACCCGCTGAGATACGAGCATCACGTACTTTTGGTACCGTGAAGAAACGAATGATTACGTGTGGAAGACCCGCAGTACCGACCATTAGAGCCGCACAGATGAAGAATACATCTACCATGCTCTTGTTACCTTCGGTATAGGCGGTAAATCCGAGTTCTTCGGTCAGTCCATCCAGTTTATCAAGAAGGTAAACATCTGTGCCTGATAGCGTAGAGCCCATACCAACTTGTGGAAGTGGGTTACCTGTCATCATGATTGAGGTAAAGATTGCTGGAACAAGGAAGGCGAAAATGAGGACACAGAATTGAGCTACCTGCGTATAAGTGATGCCTTTCATGCCACCTAGTACTGCGTAGAAGAACACAATACCCATACCAATGATGATGCCTAGGTTAATATCAACTTCTAGGAAACGAGAGAATACAACGCCCACACCACGCATCTGGCCTGCAACGTACGTAAACGATACGAAGATTGCACAGAATACCGCTACCATACGTGCCGTTTTCGAGTAGTAACGCTCACCGATGAAATCAGGAACCGTAAACTGACCGAACTTACGTAGGTAAGGTGCTAAACATAGCGCAAGTAGTACATAACCACCTGTCCAACCCATTAGGTAAACCGCACCGTCGTAACCAACGAATGAGATGATACCTGCCATTGAGATGAATGATGCTGCCGACATCCAGTCAGCGGCGGTCGCCATGCCGTTTGCTACTGGGTGTACACCACCGCCAGCAACGTAGAACTCACTAGTAGACCCTGCACGAGCCCAGATTGCGATGCCGATATATACCGCGAAAGTAATACCGACGAGAATAAACGTCCAAGTTTGAATATCCATGTTCTAGCCTCTAGTCTTCCTGTACGTTGTATTTTTTGTCGAGCGCATTCATGCGGACAACGTAAATAAATATCAGCGCCACGAAGGTGTATATCGAACCTTGCTGAGCGAACCAAAATCCTAGCTTGAACCCGCCAAACTGAACGGTATTGAGGGCATCCACAAATAAGATGCCAGCGCCGTAAGACACCGCAAACCAGACCGCGAGCAGTGTTCCCATAATTCCCAAGTTTTCCTTCCAGTAGGCTTGAGCATGTTCCGTAGATTCGAACGCCATTGCCTTCTCCTTTATTCCGTTTTCGTAGAAACTGTTTTTGTGAAACCGTTTTGTAAAATAGCGTGTTAACGTAATGTTACGATTTAGAATGTAGCAAGGATAAGTCAAGGGATCTGTGCAACTTTAGTCGGGATGGTATTAGCGCTAATGTACTGAAATATGGGAGCTAGGAGACATAATCATAGAAAAATGTGATGTTAAAATGGTGTTAAATTAGCCAAAGGTCTAACAAAAAGGGATGAATTAGACTGCGAGTCATAAAATTTAACAACTAAATGACCGAGAAACGGTATTTAGCCCTGCTTATGACACGAAGCGAAACATAAGTTTGTTATAGTAACAACGGCACTTTCACCGACCGTGCCTTGCTAAACGGCAGAAGATCAACAAGCTAGTGGCAAAAGATCAACAGGCTTAAAGCTCGGATTTTATTCTTTGGGGGAACGAATTGGACGCAATAACCATTAACCACTTATTCTTGACTGGTGCCGTACTCATCGCCATCAGCGTGCTTTTCTCACAAGTGTCCTCTCGATTGGGCGTTCCTATTCTTTTGATCTTTTTGTTCGTTGGTATGTTAGCGGGTGAAGATGGACCCGGTAATATTCATTTCGATGATTACTCACTGACCTACTTGGTGAGTAACCTTGCGCTTGCCGTGATTCTGTTGGATGGCGGTATGCGAACCAAGGTGGCGAGCTTCAAGGTCGCTTTCTGGCCTTCGCTCTCGCTGGCGACGATAGGTGTCGCATGTACAGCAACCTTAACCGGATTAATGGCGGCTTGGCTGTTTGACTTGTCATTAATGCAGGGCATCTTGGTCGGGGCGATTGTTGGTTCAACCGATGCGGCAGCGGTATTCTCTTTGCTGAAAGGACAGAGTCTCAATGAGCGTGTTGGCTCAACCCTAGAGATCGAATCGGGCACTAACGACCCAATGGCGGTCTTCCTGACGGTGACCTTAATTGCGCTGTTAGGTAACCCTGACGCTGAGATGGGAATGAACTTCCTACTGCAAAGTTTTGCGATGCAGTTTGGTATCGGTACTCTTGTTGGTATTGGCGGCGGCTGGGTTCTATGGAGCTTAATCAATCGAGTACAATTGGCTGATGGCCTTTATTCCATTCTGGTACTCAGTGGGGGCGTGGCTCTGTTTGCGTTCTCTAACATGCTTGGCGGCAGCGGCATTTTATCGATTTACCTAGTGGGCTTGTTCATTGGTAATCGTCCGACGCGCTCGCGACACTCGATTCTTAATGTTCTTGATGGCATGACGTGGCTAAGCCAGATCGTGATGTTCTTGGTATTGGGTTTATTGGTGACGCCATCAACGTTGATGGACATTGCTCTGCCTGCGCTGGCACTGGCCTTCGGTATGATTTTGTTTGCTCGTCCGCTGTCGGTTTGGTTGGGTTTGCTGCCGTTCAGAAGCTTTACCACCAAGGAACGTTGGTTTGTTTCTTGGGTCGGTCTACGCGGCGCGGTACCGATCATTCTGGCGGTGTTCCCGATGATGGCTGGCCTGCCTAATGCTCAGCTGTATTTCAATATCGCGTTCTTCGTGGTTATGGTGTCGCTGATTGTTCAAGGCGGCAGCTTGATGAAAGTCGCGAGATTGGCTCAAGTGACGCTACCTCCAACGCCGACACCGATTTCTCGTACTGGCATTGAAATTTACCCTGCTAGTGAGTGGGAGATGTTTGTCTACAAGCTGAAAGAAGAGAAGTGGTGTGTGGGCGAACCACTAAAGCGTTTGTCTATGCCGGAAGGAACGCGAATTACTGCACTGTTTAGAAAGGATGCATTGCTTCACCCATCAGGCAGCACCGTGTTAGAGGCGAACGATATCTTATGTGTGCTTGGTCAAGACAAAGATTTGGACAGCTTAAGTTCGTTGTTCAGTGAGGCGCCTCTAGCAGAAGAGGCGGCACGATTCTTTGGTGACTTCTTCTTGGATGTTGAGCTATCAGTTGCGGCAGTGAGTGATTGTTATGGTATTGAACTTGGCTCGGAAGAAGAGCGAGAAATGACGCTAAAACAATTGGTTGCTCAAGAGCTTGGCGCACACTCTGTATTGGGTGATAGCTTTGAGTGGCATGACATCACTTGGGTGGTTGCAGAGATAGATGATCATAAAGTCGTCAGGTTGGGTTTATGTTTACCTAAGACGACTTTAGAAGAGGATATCAGTGAAGCTTAATTGTGGACTTCTTGTAGCAAGATAACCGCTTGAGTACGATTTTTCACATCCAGTTTACGGAAGATGGCCGTCATATGTGCTTTGATGGTCGCTTCCGAAACATTCAATTCATACGCGATTTGCTTGTTAAGCAAGCCGTCAGAAAGCATCCCTAATACCTTGTATTGCTGAGGCGTCAGTGTGGAAATCTTTTCTGCAAGGTCGCTACACGCTGCATTATTGGTGATAAGCCCTTCAGGGAAGAACGGGTCGCCATTCAGCACTTGATTCAGTGCACTCACCAACTCACGCATATCACTCGACTTAGGAATAAAGCCAAACGCACCGTGGCTCTTCACCTGAGTGACCACGCTGGCATCTTCACTGGCAGAAACCACCACAATCGGTAGATCTGGGTATTCAGCGCGCAGTTGAATTAAGCCTGACATGCCATTGGCGCCCGGCATTTTCAGATCGAGCAGTAATAGATCCGGCTCGCCTTCTTTCTTTAGCAGAGTCAGTAAGGCATCGAGAGAATCGGCCTCAAGCAGGTTCGCACCACTGATCGCCATATGAACTGACTGAAACAGGGCGTTGCGAAAGAGAGGGTGGTCATCAGCAATGATGATGGTATAGGTCGAGTCCATGACGTTCATACTTTTAACAATTTAGTTAATATTTATTATCATCCTGATTGAGTATGTGGACAATATCTATGCATTAAAAGTCTGAACCATATCGACTTTTATCCCCGGAATAAGAAAGCGTTACTCTGAATAGCAAAAAAGCCGCACTGCCATCTCGTTACGGAGGGGCGGTGCGGCTTTCGATTCGGCTTATATTTTAGTGAATATTGCCGTTATAGCTGGTGGTTTTGCATGTGTTTTAAGAATACATCAGCAGGCATAAAACCGGTTACACGAGCATTTGGAACATGGTTACCCTCGCCATCCCAGAACTCAATCGTCGGTAAGCCAAGTACCTGTAATTGTTTAAGCAGTTCAATGTCTTGAGGCATGTTTCTCGTTACATCGGCTTGTAGCAGTACAAAGTCAGAAAGCTTGTTTTCCACATCAGCTTGATGGAAGGTGTACTTCTCGAACTCTTTACACGCCACACACCAATCGGCGTAGAAGTCGAGCATCACAGGCTTACCGAGTTTCTTCGCTTCGATGAGCTGGATTTCTAGCTCTTCAACCGTGTTGATGCGTGCAAATTGGATGTGCTGTTGTTCTACCGTTACGCTCTTTTCTGCAAACCAGTAATTGAGCGCAGGTTGAGCTGATGCGAACAGGCCAAGCATCGCAATGATGCCCACAGCGCTTTGCTTCCAGCCACCAAATGGCAGTGCATTCTTACTGTGGTAAAGCCAACCAAAGGCGATGAAGCCAAGGCCAGACCAAAGCACGGTTGCCCACAACTCAGGAATGATTCGCTCTAGCAGGAAGATAGGCGCGGCAAGCAAGA
Source organism: Vibrio sp. 10N.286.52.F8 (assembly GCF_041468745.1). Taxonomy (NCBI): domain Bacteria; kingdom Pseudomonadati; phylum Pseudomonadota; class Gammaproteobacteria; order Vibrionales; family Vibrionaceae; genus Vibrio; species Vibrio sp. 10N.286.52.F8. The sequence goes on along the minus strand of NZ_JBFRJF010000033.1, from coordinate 99,853 downwards.
TAAAGCCGAATACGATCTTCACCTTGTCCATCCAGCTGCCCGCTTTAGGCAATAGCTTATTACCAAACACTGCCACTAAAATCAGTGGGATACCCATACCCATAGCCAACGCGTACAGAGCAATTGCACCGGTAAATAGGTCACCACTCTGAGCCACATACAGCAGTGCGCCTGACAATGGCGCCGTGGTACAAGGTGAACACACCAAGCCAGAGATAGCGCCCATTGCGAATACGCCCAAGGTATTGCCACCTTGCTGCTTATTGCTTTGATTGTTGAGCCAAGTTTGAATGCTGCTTGGCAGTTGCAGGTTATAAACGCCAAACATCGACATTGCCAACGCCACGAACAGAACACTCAGCGCGATCAGCACGTAAGGGTGCTGCATAGCGGCTTGGAACTGCATGCCTGCTGAAGCAACCACTAAACCTAATAAGGTGTAGGTTAACGCCATGCCTTGCACGTAAATAAAGGACAGCATCAGCGCGCGACCTTGGCTGAGTTTGCCACCACCTAAAACGATACCCGTTAGAATCGGATACATAGGCAGCACACACGGCGTAAAGGCTAAACCAACACCGAGTGCTAAGAATAATAGAGGGGTCCACCAACTGTCACCGAGCTTATCGGCTAAGCCTGCTTCTTTTGAAACAGGGGCATTTGGCTGTTGAGTCGTGTTACTTACAACGTCTGCTTTCGGAGATGTTGGTTGCGTAGAAACATCGGTTTCGTTGCCAGCAGAAGATGAAGCTTGTGAGTCACTACCTTGCGAATTAGCAGAACCTGTTGCTGTGAAAGGTTCAATGTCGATGATACGAGTCTCTGGTGGGTAGCAGAACCCTGCGTCCGCACAGCCTTGATACTTAACGATCAGCTGTGAGCCATCTTGGTAACTCTGCAGAGGAACTTGCACGAATAACGGCTGAGTATAAATGCTCACCTCACCGAAGAATTCATCTTGGTGCGGCTTACCATCTTCTAATTCAACATTACCGATAGCGAGATTTTGCCCGGTGAACGAGAGGCTATGTTGATAGAGGTAGTAGCCCTCTTTTACTTGCCAGTCGAGAAGGACTTTGTCGTCTTGCTGGTAGTAATTGAAAGGGAAAGCTTGGTCTACAGGGACAAAACCATTGTTATTGCCTCCGAAGCTTGGCTCGGCGTTGTCGTTCCCAAATAGCGCCCACGCAGGCTGGGTGAATAGGGAAACACAAAGAAAAAGTAATGTGGCAAGTCGTCGCATACTATTTAGTCATCAAAATGGAGTTGAAGGTATCTTAACTCAATCAGACCGTAATAGTTTGCTATTAGTTTCATCGGCAAACAAATATCCCCTAAGGCGGGATAGCGATTTTATTGGGTAATCGAGTGGGGAGCTGCAATTCAACTTGAGTGACTTGCCTTTGTAAAAGAGACATTTAAGCTACACCCAAGCGTGCTTTTACTACTTGTTCGCAAGCATCAATATTCATCGTATCTTTTGGAATAATAAGCACGGTATCATTACCGCCAACGGTGCCGATAATCTCAGTATGTGGGTCGATATCGACTAATCTTGCGACTAATTGAGCACAACCTGGATGAGTTTTTACGATGACCATCGCTTGGTTATGAGTGATGAATTCGATTTGCGATGAGATGGATGCATCGACACGAACCGGTGCACTTTCAACCGTGATGCAGTAAACCTTTTTACCGCAAGCATTCTGAATTTTGACAACACCAAGCTGTGACAAAATACGAGAGACGGTCGATTGGCTGATACCGGTATAGCCAATATCGACAAGTTTCTCTCGCAGTTGATTTTGGGTCGAGAAGCTTTGTTGTTGTAGTAAGCGTTTGCACGCTGCAGTCAGTGTTTTATCTTCAGCTGAATACAAGCAACCGTGCTCAGTGATTGGGTTCATGAACAACTCCTTAAGGTCAACATGTGGTTATCGCTTGTCCATAGCGCCGAGCGTACTCCCAAAGCCGTAGAGTACGATTGTTAAATAGGGCTTACCGATGAATCCCGAAATAAAGAGGGAAGGCATGCGTGATGTATGATCGTCTACCCATTGAGTCTACCACTAAAGGATAGTTATCTTTTTGAAGGGGATCACCAAATAAAATTCTAGTTAATTGCTTTTACTTTGGAGTTTTATTCTTTTGTTAAATGGATATTTATTCCAAGTTTGGCATAAATATCCATCGGTATTAGGGTGCTTTGGAGACCGTGATAATGGCGCTAAGGGTTAGCGAATTTCACTCATGATCTCGCGAGAGAATACTTTTTCACAGTAGTGACATTTTAGCTGCACGTTTTCCTGTTTTAGCTGCACTTTAAAGCTGCTTTCGACAGGTTCACCGTGCGAAATACAGTTGCTATTCGGGCAAGAGTAGACACTGTGGATTTGCTCTGGCAGCACAAGGGTTAGCTTATTAACCACTTTATACTCTTCAATCTGATTGACCGTTGCCTGCGGAGCATAAAGAGCCAATTGGTTGGCTTGTTCCTTGGTCAGGAAGATGTTCTCAATCTTGATTAGATCTTTATGGCCAAGTGCCGATGATGGCAGGTTTAAGCCCATAGTGATGCGCTGTTCTGTCTTGTGTAGCTTAAACAGTTTAAGGATTTTGATACCAAGGTGAGCAGGGATGTGGTCAATCACGCTGCCGTTACGGATCGCTTCTACTTGTAGCTGAGTTTGTTTAACCATGACTGTTTCTCCTGCTTATAAAGTGTCGTTAAGAACTAGGGCCAATAGGGCTTCGCGAGCGTATACACCGTTTTCAGCTTGTTCGAAGTAGTAAGCGTGTGGCGTTTTATCAACGTCGGTGGTGATTTCGTCGACGCGTGGCAGCGGGTGAAGTACCTTCATGTTTTGACGAGCGTCTTTCAATGTATCGGCGGTGAGGATGTAAGCCGATTTCATGTGTGCGTATTCCGACGCATCAAAGCGCTCTTTCTGCACGCGAGTCATGTACAGAACATCCAGTTCCGGCACGACTTCTTCAATGCTGCTGTGAGTGCTGTATTGGATGCCCATCTCTTCCAATTCTTCACAGATGTAATCTGGCATCTCTAAGACTTCTGGCGCGATAAAGAAGAAACGCACGTTATTGAATTTCGATAGTGCTTGGGTCAATGAGTGCACGGTACGGCCATATTTTAGGTCGCCGACGAACGCCACATTGAGGTTATCGAGCGTGCCTTGTGTTTCGTAAATCGAGAACAGGTCCAGCAAGGTTTGCGTCGGGTGCTGGTTAGCACCGTCGCCGCCGTTTACTACCGGCACACCGTTAGAAAATTCAGACGCTAAACGTGCTGCCCCTTCTTGTGGGTGACGCATTACAAAGGCATCGACGTAGGATGAAATAACCTGCACTGAATCGGCAAGTGTTTCGCCTTTCTTCGCCAGTGAGGTGTTACCGCCATTATCAAAGCCAATGACCGTGCCACCAAGGCGCTGGACGGCGGTCTCAAATGAAAGGCGAGTTCGAGTTGAAGGCTCAAAGAAGCAGCTCGCAACGACTTTATTTTTCAGCAACTCTGGGTTTGGCTCGGCCTTGAGTCTTGCTGCTGTGTCGACGATAAGCTCCAGTTCATCACGAGAGAGCTCTGGAATGGAGATGATGTGCTTGTTAAATAACGAATGCGCCATAACGGGTCTTCCTTTTTCTATGCATACAGTCAAATTGCGGACAAAAAAAAGCCCCCTAAAAATAGGAGGCTTCGAAACGATCAATAGAGCAAAATAAAAATGACACCACCGCCACTCTTTGGCGTGTAGTTTGACAATTATGTGCGACAGAATTGCGGTTCATTTTTTGCTCTCTTTAGACAAATTGCGGAGGATTATACTCAGATAAAAATGCCATGCAATACTTTCCGTAAAGTATTCATTTAATGGATTTTTATGCGAAATAACCTCTACATTTTGCTTTGATTTAAGCCCTTGTTGAAACAGAAAATCTCAGGGTTTTTGGGGCGATAATGCCCTCAAGTACATGAAAAAAAATGCGGGCTTTATCCAAGGGCTAAATCCCAAGTTCGCCGCCCGCATTTCCCTGTCATTACACTTAACTTGTCAATGTCTCGCGAACAAGTGAGTGCTTAACTTCTTAGTTGTTTCGATTCTTAGCTGTTTAGGTAATTAACTGCCTAGTGTTGCAACCATTACTGCTTTGATGGTGTGCATGCGGTTTTCAGCTTCATCGAACACGATAGAGTATTCAGACTCAACTACCTCATCAGTCACTTCCACACCGTCTTTTAGCTGTGGATATTCAGCCGCAAGTTGTTTGCCTACCGTGGTATCTTCGCCATGGAAAGCTGGCAGACAGTGCATGAATTTCACATGTGGGTTACCCGTTGCTTTCAGCATTTCCATGTTCACTTGGTAAGGCATCATTAGGTTGATACGCTCAGCCCATGCTTCTTTCGCTTCGCCCATAGATACCCAAACGTCGGTGTACAGGAAGTCACAACCTTGCACGCCTTCTTGAACATCTTCAGTCAGTGTAATTTTGCCACCTGTGTGCTCTGCGATTTCACGACACTGAGCCAATAGTTCTTCTTGTGGCCAGAACTGTTTTGGAGCAACAAGGCGAATGTCCATGCCCATTTTCGCTGCGCCAACCATCAGAGAGTTACCCATGTTGTTGCGAGCATCACCTAGGTAAGCAAAGCTGATTTCATGCAGTTGTTTACCACGGCCGTATTCCGTCATGGTTAGGAAGTCAGCAAGAATTTGTGTAGGGTGGAATTCGTTAGTCAGACCATTCCATACTGGAACTCCAGCGTAAGCGCCGAGCTCTTCAACGATTTCTTGACCGAAGCCGCGGTATTCAATGCCATCGTACATACGGCCAAGAACGCGAGCGGTATCTTTCATTGATTCTTTGTGGCCAATTTGAGAGCCAGATGGGCCTAAGTAAGACACGCGAGCGCCTTGGTCGAATGCCGCTACTTCGAATGCACAGCGAGTACGAGTTGAGGTTTTCTCAAAGATAAGCGCAATGTTTTTGCCAGTTAGTGTTGGCTGTTCGTAACCGTTGTACTTCGCTTTTTTTAGCTCCATAGAAAGATCTAATAAGTGTTGAATTTCGCGTGGAGTGAAATCTAGTAGTTTTAGGAAGTTACGATTGCGTAGGTTAAAAGCCATGATGTATTCCTTCTTAGATTTAGGCGCTTTCTTGTTACAGGGAAAGAAAATTCAAGAAAGCGCGATTCAATTTTTGTGTATTAATTTCAGTTCAAACGGTGATTCAGTTTTCTCGCAAGGTTTGAAAAGCTCGCGAGTAGATTAATCTTTGGTGATGTTGGTGCCCGCCAAGCCTTGCAGGATTTGCAAACCATCTTCGAGTGCACCAATACCGACGACTTTGCCGCCTTGCTGAATGAATTCGCACGATGCTTCAATTTTTGGTCCCATAGAACCTGCATCAAATTCGAATTTCGCCAGTTCACTTGGTGTGGTGCTGCGCAGTGCGTGTTGAGTCGGTTTGCCCCAATCAAGGTAAACAGCGTCCGCGTCGGTCAAAATAAGCAGTGCATCCGCATCCAGTTGTTTCGCTAAGAAAGCCGCTGACATGTCTTTGTCGATAACCGCTTCAACACCCACTAATTTGCCGTTCTCTTTTTTCACTGGGATGCCACCGCCGCCAGTACAAATCACTAGGTGGCCTGCATCGATAAGTTGGGTGATCGCTTCGTGCTCAACAATGCCAGTAGGGCGTGGGCTTGGCACAACGCGACGGAAGTGTTGGCCGTCTGGTTTGACGATCCAGTGGAATTTCTCCGCCAATTCACGCGCTTCCGCTTCTTCGTAGATCGGGCCAATCGGCTTCGTTGGATCGGCGAATGCAGGATCGTTTGGATCAACGGTCATTTGCGTCAACATGCACGAGATGTTGCGGTTAGGTAGATAGTTCTTGAACTCTTGCATCAGCATGTAGCCGATCATGCCTTGAGTCTCACTGCCCAATACATCTAGCGGATACGGGTTTACTTTTTTGTATTCCAAACCTTGCAGAGCCAGTAAACCAACTTGTGGGCCATTACCATGTACTAGAACCACGTTGTACACTTTCGCGATTTCAGAGATGGTTTTAACCGCTGTTTCAATATTACGGCGTTGAACATCGGCTTCTAACGGCTCACCGCGACGAAGTAAGGCATTACCGCCGAGTGCAACAACAACAGTTTGCTTAGTCATAATTGTGTTCTCTCATTTTGGCCAAGCTGAGATTATTTAAGATCATTCAACTTGGCCGTTTTCGTCTTAGTGATTAGATACCATCACGCTCAATTGGGCAGCTCATGCAGCGTGCGCCACCGCGACCGCGGCCAAGTTCATCTCCAGGGATAGGAAGAACTGTGATGCCTGCTTTATCGTATTTTTCATTGGTGTAGGTGTTGCCTTCGTAGCCAATCACAACGCCAGGTTTAACCGTTAGAACGTTGTTTGCATCGTTCCACTGCTCACGTTCTGCATGGAAGTTGTCACCACCGGTCGTGATTAGGTTTAGCTTGTCTACGCCAAGTGCTTTTTCGATAGCTGTTACGAAGTAGCCTTCTTCTTTCACTTTCACTGCGCCAGACTCATCACCAGTTAGGTTCCAGCACTGTACGTCTTTACTCACCACTTCAGGGTAAACAGAGAACGTATCTTCGTTCATGTGCGTCATAACGGTGTCTAAGTGCATGCAAGAGCGGTGTTTTGGTAGCTGCATTGCGATAACTTGTTTCGCTTGACCGTGTTTGAATAGGCTAGATGCTAAGTGCTCAACACCTTGTGCTGTTGTACGCTCAGACATACCGATAAGAACCGTACCGCGACCGATTACAAGAACGTCACCGCCTTCAATGGTTGAGTTGTCGTAGCTGATGTTTTCTTCATCGCCGAAGTACTTAATGAAGTCTTGGCCAGCAAATGTTGGGTGCCAGCGGTAAATAGCGCGAACGTGGTTGGTTTCACGTTGACGAGCAGGTTTCGCCATCGGGTTGATGGATACGCCACCGTATACCCAGCAAGATGTGTCACGAGTAAATAGGTGGTTTGGTAGCGGTTCGATAATGAAGTCGGTTGGTGCGTGCATGCCTTGCATCATTGAAGATGATTTCATTGGCATCTCAGCGTAAGACAGACCACCCGTTAGGATTTTTGCTAGTTCTAGGTTTGGTAAGTCGCCCAAGTAGCAGCGCACATCATTGGCGAATGTTTTACCCAAACGGTAATCAGATACTTGGCAGGTTAGTAGCCAATCTTTCGCTTCTGACACCGCTAGTGTGTCGGCTAGCAAGTCAGTAAGAAGAAGAACTTCAACACCTTGATCACGCAGCGTTTGAGTAAATGCGTCATGCTCTTTACCAGCACGTTCAACAGCCAGTACGTCATCAAATAGTAAATCGTGACAGTTAGAGGGTGTTAGGTGAGTCAGTGCGCGTCTTGGACGGTGAACTAGAACGCGGCGTAATTGACCTATTTCAGAACCTACATAGAACTTACTCATGATCGTCTCTCTCTTATATATTTGAATTACTTTTATCGCTAAGAGTAATTATTTATTTTCAGTTGAGAAGAATGAATTATTTATTCATATCTCTTGTCTGGAATTAATATTACGCCTGCTAGTCAGGTATTCTTAGAGATCTATCACAAATCGTTTTTTATCCCGCAGCCCTTTAAAATTAAGGGTTTTAACAAACTTTATGCACTTTCAGTTATGAATAATACATTCTAAATAGTTAGCAGTTAGGGAACTTTATGCACGCTTTTTTGACGAAACTTACTAGAATCTAATTTACGAGAGATTATATGCAGAATAGTTTTATTGATAAGAGTGTACTTAGCTTGGAAGTATGCAGTGTTTTTATTTAGATATTTAATTTTGGATGTGGAATTAATTGTTTATTAACAAAGTAAATGCGAATAAAGCTGTTGCGATCACATTTTAAAATCGGCTGTTTAAGTGTGTTTTTTGATAGAAAAGGGCATTAATCCTCGTCTGTTTATTAGGCTATTAATTACTTTAAATATAATTAACGCTAATAAGTGACTAACTATTTGTTTAAACATCATGGTTGAAAATAGAGTGTTATTTCATCAAGAAAATTAGATGTTTAAAAGTAGGATTGATTCTTCTATTGCGAGTGCTTTGAGTTTGGTTGAGCTTGGCTACGAACAGAAGAACCTTGAATATCGCGTGTATGGCTTTGAGGAGCTGTTTCAGTGGCAGAGGGTTACATTGAGAGGGAACAATAAAAAAGCCGCTGTGAGAAGCGGCTTTGGATGAGAAAGGAGTGAAGTGCTGTTAGTTAGATCAGCGCACCAATACTCAGTACAACAATGCAGAACACCATCAATATACCGACTAGTGGCATCACCCATTTAACCCAGCGCACGTAAGGGACACGAGCAATCGCCAAACCACCCATCACCACCGCGGAGGTTGGGGTGATTAGGTTCACCAAGCCAGATGCAGATTGGTACGCAGTGATAACCAAGTCACGACCTACGCCAGCAAAGTCGGCCAGTGGTGCCATGATTGGCATGGTCAGTACCGCTAAGCCAGAGGTCGATGGCACTAAGAACGACAGTAGAATCTCTAAGAAGAACATCACGTTAATGAAGATAACCGAAGAAAGCCCCGTTACCATCTGTTCTGCTGAGAAGAGAATGGTATCGGTGATCATACCGCGGTCCATCACCACTACGATACCACGTGCAATACCTATGATGAGCGCAACGCCAAGTAGGTCGCGGGCACCATCAATGAAGCTGGTGGTAAACTCTTCTTCGCTCATGCGAGCCACAATACCAACGATGATGGTTGCTGCTAAGAACATCGCTGAGATCTCAGCCATCCACCATCCAGCAACGGATACACCATAAATCATTACAGCGAACGAGCCACCAAAAATGGTCAGAATCAGTTTGCGAGTCGCGGTGAATTCAAGTTTTTCGCCGCTCGCATTACCTAAGAAGTGCGCTTTGTTCTCTTCGTATTTGTCGTAGACAATTGATGTTGTTGGATCGGCTTGAACCATTCTTGCGTAACGCATTACGTAGGCAACACAAATACCCCAACCAATAATCAACATCGCAATGCGCAACACGATACCGTCTGTAAATGGAATACCAGAGGCGTTGGCAGCGATCACGGTTGCGAATGGGTTAATCGTTGAACCCAGCACCCCAATACCTGCACCAAGCAGTACGGTCGCAGCGGCAACAAGAGGGTCAAAGCGAGCTGCCATCATTACCGGCACTAGCAATGTATAGAAGGGCAGTGATTCTTCCGCCATGCCGTAGACGGTACCACCTGCGGCAAATAGCGCCATCAGTATTGGTATCATCAACTCTTCTCGCCCTTCTAAGCGGGCGGTGACGCGCTCGATACCGGCATCAATGGCACCCGTTTTGGTTACTAGCCCTAAGAAGCCACCAATGATTAAGATGAACAGCGAAACGTCGATAGCCGCCGCTTCATAGCTATTGTGGTCATAGAAGCCGTCAATAGGCGCGAGCAGTACATCAATCACGCCTTGAGGGTTACCTTCTACCGCTTGATAGGTTCCGGTTACGGGTACTTCTCGGCCTAGCTCTTCATTCATTGCACGGTCGTATTGGCCTGCTGGAACAATCCAGGTAAGCAGTGCGACGAACGCAATCAGAATAAATAGAATGGTGTAGGCAGAAGGGAATTTAAAGTTGGCAAAGAAGCCGCCCTTTTTTTTCTCGCTTGGTATCGTTTGAGTTGTCATGGCTATCTCCTTACATCATCTTAAATAGAAGTGATGTGAATTAGCGACTAATGATTTATAGATTGTAAATACACGGACACTTATAAAGCACTCAACGATATAAAGTTGCTGACTTTAAATTAAGGTTGTTTTTATATTTACTAATCCAAATGAAGTTAGATTTAATTTAGCTGCGGTTATTTTATTCCTTACTCCGGTATTTAAGTTTGGTGCTGTTCACAAAAATAATGGCTAATAAAAGGGCTAAAAAATGGCAGAAAATCGTCAAGGTTTTTTGGTTGGTTAGCTTGGATTAATATTCGTTTTGGATTAACTGGAAGTGGAAGGAGATTGATTTGGTAGGTGTTGTTTATGATTAGGCAGAATAATCTTGGAATTTTATTCAAACTTTATTTTTAGGCGGTTTTTAAAGTTTATAATGGTTATTTGATGCGTATCAAATAACACATTGAGCAGAAAACAAAAAAGGAAGCCGAAGCTTCCTTTTAAATGTTCAATCACCAGCGAATGTTAGATAAACAGACCGCCGAATGCGAAGCCGAGTGCTACCGCAGTACTGATTGTTACCACACCTGGAATGAAGAATGGGTGGTTGAATACGTAGTTACCGATACGCGTTGAGCCTGTGTCATCCATCTCAACCGCTGCTAGTAGCGTAGGGTAAGTTGGAAGTACGAACAGCGCACTTACCGCAGCAAAAGAAGCAACGGCTGTTAGTGGTGCTACGCCAATCGCTAGTGCTGCAGGCATCAGTGCAACTGTTGTTGCGCCTTGAGAGTAAAGCAGCATAGAAGCGAAGAACAGAACAAGAGCCAGCATCCATGGGTAGTCAGCCAGTAGAGCGCCTGCTACGTCTTTGATTTCAGCAACGTGTGCGTTTACAAACGTTGAACCTAACCAAGCCACACCAAGTACACATACACATGCCGTCATACCAGAACGGAACGTTGGTGCTGAAGAAATCTTCGCTGCATCAATCTTAGTGAACATCACGATAGCCGCTGCTGCTGCCAGCATTACAGACATGATCGCTTCGTTACGACCTAGCGCCGGGTTTTCAATTAGGCCAACAGAGCTAGAGATAGCCGCTGCGTAACAAACCACGAAACCAATTGCAGCTAGGAAGATGTACGTTGCTTTCTTCGCTGTAGGTAGAATTTCGCGTTTCTCTTCTGTTGCTAGCTTGATTAGACCTTTCTCTAGACGTTCTTGATAAACAGGATCGTCTTTCAATTCGCTACCCATGTAGTTAGCAACAACCGCACCAACCATACAAGCGATGAAGGTTGTTGGGATACAAACCATCAATAGCGTTAGGTAATCAACACCAAATGGTGCCAACATTGCTGCGAAAGCCACAACTGCAGCCGAGATTGGCGAAGCTGTGATAGCAATTTGAGAAGCGACAACTGCGATAGACAGTGGACGAGAAGGACGAACACCTTGGCCTTTCGCTACTTCTGCAATAACAGGAAGCGTAGAGAATGCTGTGTGACCAGTACCCGCCATTAATGTCATTACAAAGGTCACAATCGGCGCGTAAAAGGTGATGCGTTCAGGGTGTTTACGCAAAAAGTTTTCGGCAATTTGTACCAACCAGTCCATACCGCCAGCAACTTGCATTGCAGCAATTGCGGTGATAACTGACATGATGATCAAGATTACGTCGATCGGGATGAAAGATTGGCTTGTTGGAACGCCAAGAATAAGTGAAAGGGCAATAACACCAGCACCACCGGCAAAACCAATACCGATACCGCCAATTCTGGCCCCCAAAAAGATAAAGAGCAGGACGACAAACAGTTCTACTGCAATCATAAGTAACACCTCATTTAGATTTTATTATGTGAACATTCGCCGCTGGAATGTTCACATAATAGTTCTATGGTTTAGATTCAATTTGGCAAAAGCGCAACCAACGGAAATCCACAAAATAATCATGGTTAACCGTATTGGAGCCTAAAAAAGGGCTCCGTTTGGAACCCTTTCTCGCTAACTTTATTCGTAGCGCTTCGCTTTATACTGAGGATGCATCAAATTTTCAACAGAGAAAATGTCATCAAGTTCTTCTTCGGTCAATAAACCGCGTTCTAGAACTACATCACGAACACTCTTACCTGTTTCTGCACAGATCTTACCAACAATGTCACCTTCGTGGTGGCCAATGTATGGGTTTAGGTAAGTGACGATACCGATAGAGTTAAATACGTGCGCTTCACATACTTCTTTGTTTACCGTAATGCCGTCTACACACTTGTCGCGCAGGTTCACACAAGCGTTTGTCAGAATGTCTAGAGACTCAAACATGCTTTGTGCAATAACAGGTTCCATTACGTTCAGTTGAAGTTGACCACCTTCCGCAGCGAAAGAAACCGTGTTGTCGTTACCTAGAACTTTGAAGCAAACTTGGTTTACTACTTCAGGTACAACTGGGTTTACTTTAGCAGGCATGATTGAAGAACCTGCTTGCAGTTCAGGTAGGTTTAGCTCGTTCAAACCAGTACGTGGACCTGAAGAAAGTAGACGCAAGTCGTTACAGATCTTAGATAGCTTAACTGCTAGACGCTTAAGTGCGCCGTGCGTCATTACGTATGCGCCACAGTCAGACGTTGCTTCGATTAAATCTTCAGCCGCTACACACTCTAGGCCTGTTACTTCTGCTAGGTGTTTCACTGCTAGGCCTTGGTAACCCGGTGCTGCGTTCAGACCTGTACCGATAGCCGTTGCGCCTAGGTTTACTTCAAGCAGTAGTTTTGAAGTGTATTCTAGGTTTTTGATTTCTTCATTGATGGTTACAGCCCAAGCGTGGAACTCTTGGCCAACCGTCATTGGAACTGCGTCTTGAAGCTGAGTACGACCCATCTTCAAAATCGTGTTGAATTCTTGGCTCTTAAGCTCGAATGCACCTTTTAGGTATTCGATCGCATCAATCAGTTTACGAACGCTGTTGTAAACAGAGATACGGAAGCCAGTTGGGTAAGCACAGTTTGTAGATTGGCTGCGGTTTACATGGTCGTTCGGGTTGATGAACTCGTATTGGCCTTTTTCTTTGCCCATAAGTTCAAGAGCCACGTTCGCAACAACTTCGTTTGCGTTCATGTTTACAGAAGTACCAGCACCACCTTGGAAAACGTCCGATGGGAACTGATCCATGCACTTACCCGTGTCTAGAATTAGGTCACAAGCTTGGATGATGTATTTAGCCACTTCGCTTGGAATTACACCTAACTCTTTGTTTGCTAAAGCCGCTGCTTTCTTAGTCATCACCATACCGCGAACGAATTCAGGTACATCTGAGATCGTTACATTTGAGATGTTGAAGTTTTCAACTGCGCGTAGAGTGTGGATGCCGTAGTAAGCATCAGCCGGAACATGACGTTGACCTAATAGATCTTCTTCGAGACGAGTAGCTTGAGGAGCTTCAACTTGAGCTTCTGATTGAGTAGCCATAACAGGATCCTTAGAGAATTATTCTGATTATATAGTTAGTTATTAGCCTATTCTGTGTGCAAATACTCCGTTCGCTAGAATATTGGGCTGATAAATCCGTCCTGACTTATGTGGCACATGATACTGTACTTAGCGCATAAAAATATTAAGTGGATCACCTTTTTCGGTTTTGTTTCGTCAATATTTTGCAAAGTTATTCTTGGTCAATAAACACGCTTATTTACAGGATAAATTTGAGATTGTTAGGGCTTTCAGCGTAAACTGCAAGTAACAAAGGAGGGCGTGTGTTTCCTATCTTATTATTACTATTTATCTTCGTACCCATCATTGAGATTGGGCTATTTATTCAAGTTGGTGGCTTCTTAGGATTGTGGCCAACTATTGCGTTGGTTTTGATCACTGCATTTGTGGGTGCATCGCTGGTTCGTAGCCAAGGCATTCAGACACTTATGTCTGTGCAAGGTCGCTTGCAACAAGGCGAAATGCCAGCACAACAGATTCTTGAAGGCGTGATGCTTGCAGTTGCCGGTGTATTGCTGCTGACTCCGGGTTTTATGACGGACGCACTCGGTATGTTGGTATTATTGCCAGCACCAAGAGCGATGATTGCCAAGAAAATGATGGAAAAAATGGTGGTGACCAACATGTCTGGTGGTTTCCATGCCGGTGGACAAGCTGGTTTTGGCCAGAGCCCATTTGGACAAGACCCATTCAATCGCGATCCATCTGACCAATCAAAAGACGGCAACACCTTTGAAGGTGAGTTTGAGAAGAAAGACGACGACAACGATCGTAACCGCTTAAACTAATTAATTTTTTCTCTCTTTATATAGAGGGAAAACAGAAAAGGCTCTTACCTTTATCCTTCGCAAGAAAGTGATAATGGTAAGAGCCTTTTTTATTGTCTGTCGCGAGCTGTTACTTACTGTTTACTATCGATAACAGATAACAGATAACAGATAACAGATAACAGATAAAAGATAAGCTTGAGTGTTCGGTTATACCGCGCCTTCAAAACCCATTTGTCGCCATGCTTCAAAAGCAATGATTGCCACTGCGTTAGACAGGTTCAGGCTGCGCGCGTCTGGCATCATTGGAATACGAATGCGTTGTTCCATTGGCATACTTTCGATGAATTCAGCAGGCAGCCCGCGAGTCTCTGGGCCAAACATCAACACATCACCTTGTTGGAATTTTGCATCAACGTGGTGACCTGTCGTTTTAGTAGTGCAGGCAAAGATGCGGAAATCACCCTCACGTTCATTCTCTAGATACTCAAGGAAAGCTTCTAGGTTCTTGTGACGCTTAACTCGCGCAAGGTCGTGGTAATCCAATCCAGCACGACGAACCTTCTTCTCTTCAAAATCAAAGCCAAGCGGTTCAATCAGGTGCAGGTTTGCGCCGCAGTTAGCACATAGGCGGATGATGTTACCCGTATTGGGTGCAATTTCTGGTTCGTATAGAGCGATATCAAACATGTTGGTTCACAAGAGTAATCAAAGATAGCCCGAGTATACGGTGGCAAGCTGAGTGAGTACAGTTCGCCACCGTCACCATTCGCTTACGCTTGGTTCGTTAGTGCTTGCGCGTAGTTTTCAGATACGGCATTCCAATTCACCACGTTCCACCATGCATTGATGTAATCAGGACGACGGTTTTGGTAGCTGATGTAGTAGGCGTGTTCCCAAACATCGAGCGCGAGAATCGGTTCGCCATCACTCGCCACGGTATCCATCCACGGATTATCTTGGTTCGAGGTTGAGATGATCTTCAGTTGCCCTTGCTCTACCACTAGCCAAGCAAAGCCGGAGCCAAAGGTATTGATCGCCGCTTGGGCGAACTGATCTTGGAATGTCTCGAAATCACCGAAGGTACTCTTGATAGCCTCACCAAGCTCGCCCGTAGGTTCACCACCACCGTCTTGCGACATGCAATTCCAATACAAGATGTGATTGTAGTAGCCACCACCATTGTTACGCACGTCAGGGCTGTGCTGAGATATGTTGGCAAAGATCTCGGTCAGAGATTGCTGTTCTAGCTCGCTGCCAGACACCGCCGCAACAAACTTATCGTAGTAGGTTCTATGGTGCTTGCTGTAATGCACTTCCATCGTTTTAGCATCAATGTAAGGTTCTAGGGCATCGTAAGCGTAGGGTAGTTCAGGGAAAGTGTGCGACATGGTAAATCCTCCATAATTAGAGGATTCACCATAATGATAATAGCAATCATTATCAACTGCGATCTTTGTAGGGGTATTACACCGGTAAGATAGGCAGGGTGATTTCGAGTTGTAATCCACCGAGCTGGCTGCGGGTTGCGGTGATGGTTCCGCTGTGTTGGCGAATCGCACTTTCAGTAATGGTTAATCCAAGCCCTGTGCCGCCAGAGTTTCTGTCACGCGCTGTTGAGACACGGTAGAAAGGTCTGAAGATAGAATCGAGTTCATCCTCTGGAACACCATCACCATTATCATTGACGCAAATTGTTAGCTGATCTTGAACCACATGGAACTGTACATCCACTTGGTCTTTACCGTAGTAGATGGCATTGCGTGTAATGTTGTCTAGCGCACTCATCAGCAGTTTAGGGTTCCCCGAAATAGAGCGTTCTGGGATCTCCGAGAACGTCAGTTGTTTGCCCATCTGTTCGGCTTCAAACTCTGCGTCTTTTAAGATCTCTTCCCATAGGCTAGAGATAGGCTGAACCTCACGAGTAATGTGGCTGTCGACCTGCATGCGCGATAGCGTCAGTAGCTCGCTGATCATCTGTTCCAGACGTTGTGCTTCGGTATCGATACGTTCAAGTTCTTGGCTCTCACCCTGTTTACGAATTGCCAGTGCGTTGGCCATACGCAGGCGAGTCAGTGGTGAGCGTAGTTCGTGTGAAATATCAGAGAGTAGGCGCTGCTGCCCTGAGATCATCTGGTTCACCGCTTCGACCATCTGGTTAAAGCTCTCACCTGCTTGTCTGAATTCAGACGTACCTTTTTCAAGTGTTGGATCAACTTCAAACTGACCTTTCGCTACACGTTGAGCAGCGCGCTCAAGCCTACGAGCAGGTTGGCTGAGTGCCCAAGCTAACCAAAGTAATAGCGGGGTACTCGCCAACATCACGGCAAGCAATAGCTGCAGAGGTCTATCAAACAGGCGCAGTAAGAATGGCGGTGGTTGGTTCCACTTCACTCCGGCATACATCAGCAACTCTTCACCAGCGAGAGTAATTGGCACTGGCCCTGCGACCATGTAGTGTCCGTAGAGTTTTTGCTTCGGTATCTCAGGGTTATCAATCGAGGTAACAAAGTTACGAATCGCCTTTAGCTTATAGTCTGAATGCCTTTTCGAGGTAAGGACTGCGCCCTCAAGATCGGTCAGGTAGATGCGAGCTCTAGAATCCTTGCGGCTGCGTGGCGCCTCCAGTTGGAAGACAATCTTGCCCAGATTAGGTTCTTTGGCGTAGCGTTTCTCTGTGATTTTAGCGATACGCTCGAGTTTATCGAGGTGATCTGCGGGCACATCTCGCGCGACTCGAGGGTCTAAATGGGGAAGTGACAGCACCGACAAAAGCACCAGTAACATGGTGAACCAAAAGATAGCAAAGATACGTCCATATAAGCTGGTGATTTTAGGTATACGCATTAATCTTCCTCTACCAATAAGTAGCCACGGCCTCGTAAGGTTTTGATACGTGATTTGCCGTCAGTGCGCTCAGGAATCTTCTTACGTAGATTAGAGATGTGCATGTCTATCGCGCGGTCAAACGCTGCGAGCCTTTTACCCAGCACATCCAAACTCAATGCTTCTTTGGTGATCACTTGCCCTGGGTTTTGGATAAGGTGACTCAGTAGGGCGAACTCGGTTGTGGTGAGGTCGATGAGCTCCCCATTGCAGTAGGCTTCTTGTTTGCCCGGGAAGACTTCGATGTCTTGATATTGAACTCTATCACTGGCCGCCTTAGGTGCGGTGTTGGTTTGAGTACGACGCAAGATAGCTCGAATACGAGCTAACAACTCTCGGTCACTGAAAGGTTTAGGCAGGTAATCATCCGCGCCAAGTTCAAGACCAATCACACGGTCGATCTCTTCGCCTTTTGCGGTCAGCATTAGTACCGGCGTTTCCCAATTTTCCCTCAGCTTTTTTAGCGTTTCCATGCCATTAAGGCGCGGCATCATCACATCCAAAAGGACCAGATCAATCTCATCATTGATCGCTTCAAGCCCGGCATAGCCATCATTGGCTTCGGAGACAGTGAAGCCCTCAAAGCTCAAAATGTCTTTAAGTAAGCTGGTTAACTCTGTGTCGTCATCAATAAGAAGAATGTTCGCCATTGGGAAGCCTTAATCATTTAGTTAGGTTAATAATACTGCTAATTATTCGTCAACTTTCACTCTTTACGATTCTTTACGCTTTCTAAACGTCACTTTACGAGGGAAAGACTAATCTATATTCAAGCGCTGAGAAACAGACGCAACACATGACTTATTATACCGAATTGAGGCAACAATTATGAAAATGACTAAGAAACTTGTACTAGCAGCTGCGGCACTTCCACTTATTTTTGGTACAGCAAGCGCGTATGCTTACGGTGGTGGTGATAAAGGTGACCACAAAGGTATGCACGACAAGTGTGGCGGTTTCGATAAAAAAGTAATGCGCCAACTAGACCTAACCGACGCTCAAAAAGAACAGTTAAAAGAGATGCGTGAAGCAGACCGTGCTGAGATGAAAGCAAAGCGCGGTGCAAACAAAACGGCAAAAATGGCGCAAATGAAAGCGCATCACGAAAAGGTTCAAGCATTGGTACTTGCTGACAACTTTGACGAAGCAGCAGCAAACGACCTAGCAAGCCAAATGGTTGAGAAGCAAACTGAGCGTCGCGTAGCAATGCTTAAGAAGCAACACCAAATGATGAGCGTACTAACGGCTGAGCAAAAGACTCAACTGAAAGAAATCCAACAAGAGCGCATGACTAAGTGTGCTGAAAAAATGGGAAAACGCATGAACAAAGACAAGTAATTCATTGCTTGAAAAATCAGCGTTGAATGAAAGTGTTTAGAAAGAAGCGGCCGAGTGCCGCTTTTTTTGATCCTTAAAAATGAATGTTTTACATCATAGCTGTCATATTCAATTGGTTGTTTGCAGGTTATACTTTGTGCTATCAGTCACTTTATAGCCAAGTTATGAAACAAGAATACGCACGTTTAGTTACGCTCGCCGCTTGGGCAGCCACCACCATCGCCACTATTTTATTGATAGTGAAAGTCGCAGCGTGGTGGGTAACAGGTTCTGTGAGTCTGCTGGCTTCCGTCGTGGATTCAATGCTGGATATCGCGGCCTCTGTCGTTAACCTTATCGTGGTTCGTTACTCTCTGCAGCCTGCCGACAAAGAGCACACCTTTGGTCATGGTAAGGCTGAATCTCTCGCTGCATTAGCGCAGGCAATGTTTATTTCAGGCTCTGCATGTTTCCTTATTCTCAATGGTATTGAGCGCTTCTTCCGACCTCATGAACTGAATTCTCCAGAGATTGGTATCTATGTCAGCTTATTTGCGATGGTGATGACCTTCGGTTTGGTTCGATTCCAAAAGCATGTGGTCAACAAAACAGGCAGCCAAGCTATTGCGGCCGACTCTCTGCACTATCAATCAGACCTTTATATGAACGCTGCGATCATGCTGGCACTGGCATTGAGCTGGTTTGGGATTGGTCAGGCGGACTCAGTATTCGCGGTCGGTATCGGTATCTACATTCTGTACAGCGCTTATCAAATGGCGATGGAAGCGGTTCAGTCTCTGCTTGATCATAAGCTGCCAGATGATGAGCTGAAACAGATTAAAGAGACATCATTGAGCGTGGAAGGCGTGTTGGGTGTGCATCAATTACGAACGCGTCGCTCGGGGCCAATACGCTTCATCCAACTGCATCTAGAATTGGAAGATAATATCCCACTTATTGAAGCGCATCGCATTTCTGACGAAGTAGAGGCTAAGCTTATCTCCGTGTTCCCTGATGCTGATGTATTAATTCACCAAGACCCGTATTCGGTCGTATTTGGACCAGAGAAGCAGCAGAAATTCCACTCGTGGTAATGCGTGCTAAAAATCAGCGGGCAAATGGTAAGTGGGTGGCTTTTGAACTAAAGTGAGTAAAAATTACTAACTGTTAGGTGATTCAAAAACCACCTTAGTAACAATTAATGTTGATTCTGATGTGAATCAACAAAGTTATTGAGTAAAACTGTAATACTCTTACAGAAGTAGAAATGTTACATAATTTTACGCGATTTGAGTGCTATTCCTGTTGAGGAAATGTAACATAACGCACAAATATAGATTTAAAATCTTGTTGATATACAATCAGCAAGAACAAGAATTGAATAATAGATTCCCAAAAATCGAGGGTGAGCATGATTAAGAAGATCGGTGTTTTGACCAGTGGTGGTGACGCTCCAGGTATGAACGCAGCAGTTCGCGGCGTTGTTCGTACTGCGTTATCAGTTGGCATTGAAGTTTACGGTATTTACGATGGCTACCAAGGCCTTGTTGAAGACCGTATCGAAAAGCTTGACCGTTCAAGCGTATCTGACGTGATCAACCGTGGTGGTACTTTCTTAGGTTCTGCACGTTTCCCTGAATTTAAAGACGTTGCTGTTCGTGAGAAAGGCATTGAGAACCTTAAGAAACACGGTATCGAAGCACTTGTTGTTATCGGTGGTGACGGTTCTTACATGGGTGCTAAGAAGCTGACTGAAATGGGTTACCCATGTATTGGTCTTCCAGGCACAATCGATAACGATATCGCGGGTACTGACTACACAATCGGTTACCTTACAGCGCTTAACACGGTTATTGATTCAATTGACCGTCTACGTGACACGTCTTCTTCTCACCAACGTATTTCTATTGTTGAAATCATGGGCCGTCACTGTGGTGATCTTACGCTTATGTCAGCAATCGCGGGTGGTTGTGAGTACATCATTACTCCAGAGACTGGCCTAGATAAAGAACAGCTTATCAGCAACATCCAAGATGGCATTGCGAAAGGTAAGAAGCACGCAATCATCGCTCTAACTGAGCTAATGATGGATGCTAACGAACTGGCTAAAGAGATTGAATCTTCAACAGGTCGTGAAACTCGTGCAACGGTTCTTGGTCACATCCAACGTGGTGGTCGTCCTACTGCATTTGACCGTGTATTGGCTTCTCGCATGGGTAACTACGCTGTTCACCTTCTTCAAGAAGGTCACGGTGGTCGTTGTGTGGGTATCGAGAAAGAAGAACTTGTTCACCACGACATCATCGATTGTATCGAGAACATGCAGAACCCAGACCGTTCTGAGCTGTTCCGCGTTGCAGAAGAGTTGTTCTAAGCCACGCTTAGCGTTCGCTTAACAAATTTAAAAACCGCTGATTATTCAGCGGTTTTTTTGTGCCTGCCGTTCTTTAGATTCATTGTAAAATCCCCTCCTAGCCTCCCCTTATGTCAGGTTTCTAGATCCCTTTAGCTTTCATTGGAAAGGGGAGGAACCGTTCCGTAGTTGTTGGAGCATATACCGACTACAACTAATTTTAGCGATTAACGTAAGCTTTCCTATTAGCGATTTATTGAACATTTTATGGTTTCAGTAAGCCTAGGAACCTAAGTGAACAAAGAAAGTTCTCCCCCTTTACCTTAGATCGGCAGGGTAATCGAAAATGTTGAAATAAGGGGGAGTTAGAGGGGGATGCGTACACAGAAGTTTATTTGGGGATTGAATTCATGATTTTCACCAAAACTTCTTCAAGATTCTGATTAACTTCATTATTGGTAAAGCGAAGCACCTTGATTCCAATCTTGTTTAAGTCTCGTGTACGCTGATGATCGTAAGCCTGTGCTTGTTCTGAAAAGTGGCTATTACCATCTATCTCAATGGCCAGTTTTAGTTCACAGCTGAAGAAATCCACGACGTACTTTCCGATGCTATGTTGTCTGCGAAACTTAATACCAAGCTGCTTGTTCCGTATATAAAACCATAGCTTGCGTTCTGGTTGAGGCATGTTGTTTCGGAGCTGTTTTCGAAATGTGTTTAGATGAGCTTGTGTATAAATCTTCATAACGCAGTCTAATAAACCGGAATGTTATTAAGTTACAAAGAGCTCAGTGCAAAAAAGAGGTTGGGAGTGGCGGTTTTCGAGCGAGATCAAAAAAGGCCAACCTAAGTTGACCTTTCATCTAATCTAAACGGTGAGGTTTAAATTAAGCTTTTGCTTCAGCTGCTGCTTTAGCGATAGCTGCGAAGCTTTTCGCGTCTAGAGCTGCGCCGCCAACTAGAGCACCGTCGATGTCTGGTTGTGCGAAGTAAGCTGCTGCGTTTTCTGGCTTAACAGAACCGCCGTATTGGATAACAACTTTCTTAGCAACTTCTTCAGATTTCTCTGCGATGTGTGCACGGATTTGAGCGTGGATGCGCTGTGCATCTTCAGCTGTAGCTGCTTTACCAGTACCGATAGCCCAGATTGGTTCGTAAGCGATGATAGCGCCTTCAAGAGCTTCAACACCTTGAGTGTTGATAACAGCGTCAAGTTGACGAGCACATACTGCAACAGTTTCGCCTGCTTCGTTTTGTGCTTCAGATTCACCGATACAAAGAACTGGAGTTAGGCCGTTCTCTTTTAGGAATGCGAATTTCTTAGCTACGAACTCATCTGATTCGTTGTGGTATTCACGACGCTCAGAGTGACCGATGATGATGTGAGATGCGCCGAACTCTTTAAGCATTGCTGGAGACATGTCGCCAGTGAATGCACCGCTGTTGTTTAGGTCAGAGTTTTGAGCACCTAGGATGATCGCGCTGCCCGCTTCAGTAAGCGTACGCTCTGCTAGATCAACGAAAAGTGCTGGTGGAGCAACTGCTACGTCTACGCCTGTTACGCCTTCAAGTTCAGCGTTAAGACCGTTTAGTAGATCAACAACCATTTCTTTGCTGCCGTTTAGTTTCCAGTTACCCATAACTACAGGATGACGCATAGGAATATCTCCAAAGTATTTAAATAAATCGAATGTAAAAAAGTAAACTTTATTACGAAATAATATAACAGATTAATATCAACAGATCATGACTGTGGTCATGACTTTCTTGGATCTTACTCAATGGTCAGAGTAGATTTTGAGCATATATCAGTGATCCGGCAGACAGAATAATAGCTAACTTCTCGGATTTTTCATCGTTAGTTGTTATTAAGGGACAAACGATTGCGTTAACAACAGGAAGTAACAATGCCGAATCTAGTTCTAGAGTACTCCAATTCAGTGGATGAGCGAGTAAATATCCAAGGCTTACTGGAAGATCTCCACCAAGTCGCTCTCACATGTGGCTTGTTTGATGTGCCATCAGTGAAATCTCGTTCACTGCGTTGCCATAATTGGTTGGTCGGTGATGAGGAAGATAGTGTAGACTTTATTCATATCAGCTTTGAGTTACTTTCGGGACGAACGGAAGAGCAAAAGCGAGAATTGTCACGATCGTTAATGCAGATCCTGCAAGAACAAGCGAGTCATGTAAGAAGCTTAACGGTGAATATTCGTGATATGGATAAAAGTTGCTTTCAAAAAGTAATAAACTAACCATTGCTGCTGACTTTTAGCGGCGTATAAATTTGAGTATTTAAGATGTCGATGAAAGAATTACTGCTCTCTTTCAAGGGGAGAATTGGTCGTAAGACTTACTGGATTTGGAATGTTTTCTACTACATAGCGATTACCGGTTTTGCTTCAGGTATCTCTGTGTTGTTCCCTGCTTACTCTTATATCCTGCTACCAATCATCCTATTGATGCTTGTGATCCCAGACCTTGCGGTAACCGCTAAGCGCTGGCACGACCGCAATAAGTCTAATTACTGGCTACTATTGAATGTGCCATTAGTATTGGGTCGTTTAGCTTCGCCAATGGTTGCAACGACGACAGAGCCGGTATCGCCAATTCATATGGCGGCAACCGTCGCGGCATTAGTGTGTGGTTTCTGGATTCTGATTGAGTGTGGTTTGTTGAAAGGTACAGAAGGCCGTAATGACTACGGCGAAGACCCATGTGAATATTGAACAGCGAACCAATAAGAAGGGGGCATTACGCTCCCTTTTTCTTTTTAGTGCTTTGCTAATTTCAGTACATTTTAGGTTCGGTATTCGGCTTAAAAGGCACGACATTTTCAGGCAGAGATTCTTCAAAGCCGCAGCGCCCTTCGAGTGCATCTTGGAACTTACAGACCTGACAGCGCAGCTCTTGCATGAGTACGACATTGGCGTGGTGTGGGTTTTTACAACGGCTAACCACTAAGTCGATGTGACTTTGCTGCGCACGAAGTCGGTCTTGCATCACGTCTGAAGCCGAACAAATCATCTGTTCGCACATCTCGTGTTTGAATTGATTGAATGCTTTCGGGTCGCTTTTCGCGAGTTGGACAAGTTCATCAAAGGGTGGCAGTTTTTGAGCGGGTTGTGGATGCGCCATCATTCCTTCCTTAGCATTAAGCGTGTTTCATATGCTCTAAGCTTAAGAAAGAAATCTGTACAAATTTTAATCTATTTGTATTTTCTCAATATTGAGACGGTATTAGCCGATTACCTTTGCAATCAAAGGGCGGGTGTTAAGGTGTAAGTGCAGCGTCGTTCGCCAGCAATGATGTGCTCTGTACGGCTCACGTGACACTCATCTTTTAGTAACTCAGTAAACACGTTGAGCTCAGATTGGCACAGGCTAGGGCAGCGAGTTGCAGCCTTACAGATAGGGCAGTGGTTCTCAATCAAGATGTAGTGATCATCATGCTCTTGAAGCTCAGCCATGTAGCCTTCGTCTTCACGAAGCTGGGTGAGTTTTTTAAGCTTGCTGATGAGTGAATCACAGCCAGACAGCGCAGTTTGATACTGCTTAAGAGTGTGTTGTTCACGCTCGGCAGCAACCTTAGCCAGCCCTTCTTTACCAAATAGATTCTCGACAGCATCAATCACTTGAATGGTGAGTTCACCATGTCGGTCTGAAAATTGGTTATGACCTTGTTGAGTCAGGGACCAGTGGCGAGTCGGGCGACCCACTTTCACTTTCACATCATGAAACGCAAGAATACCGTCATCTTCCAGGCTTTGCAGATGTTGCCTTGCCCCCATTGTCGTCATGCCAAATTCTTCTGACAGTTGTTTCGCGGTTACCGCGCCTTGACGCTTAATGGTCTGTAAGATTCTGTCGCTTGTTTTCATACTATCCCTACCTAATGAACCTTACTATTATGAGGCAAGGTGTTTATAAAGCAAACCATTTACTATATTGATGATAATTTACTCTATAGATAGCGTTTTACTCTATTGGCTGCCATGGTCAGATTCTGGTGCGCTAATAAAACAAAAGGCTGATACTAGGTATCAGCCTTGGAATATTCTGTTTCACCGAATTTAGGCTTACAGGATATGACCTACTACTTCTGGATCTTTACGCTCTAGGTAGTGGATAGATTTGATGCGGCGAATTGTACGGCAGCGGCCACGGATAAGCAGGGTTTCTGTGGTTGCGATATTACCTTGACGAGAAATACCTTCTAGCAAGTCACCCTTAGTGATGCCTGTTGCTGAGAATACAACGTTGTCG
This sequence comes from Vibrio sp. 10N.286.52.F8, assembly GCF_041468745.1. NCBI lineage: Bacteria > Pseudomonadati > Pseudomonadota > Gammaproteobacteria > Vibrionales > Vibrionaceae > Vibrio > Vibrio sp. 10N.286.52.F8. The sequence continues at coordinate 75,042 of NZ_JBFRJF010000033.1, read as the reverse complement.
CTGCGTGCCATGTCTTCCATCTTCAATACGATACCCGCCGTTACGCCCATTTCTGCGCAGCGCTCAAGTTCAAGTTCACCGTGCTTGCGGTTCTCTTCTGTGTCGCCTTTCACTTCGTGGCGAGGTAGAAGACGACCGTGCATGTCGCCGTCGAGTGCGCGAATTACCGCCGCCGAGACCACACCTTCAGGTGCGCCGCCGATGCAGTACATGACGTCTACTTCACTGTCTGGCATACAGGTTAAGATAGAAGCCGCAACATCACCGTCTGGCACAGCAAATACACGAACGCCCATTGCTTGCATGTCGGCGATGACTTGATCATGACGAGGCTTAGCAAGCGTGGTTACGACTAGAGTATCAAGTGTTTTACCTAGTGCTTTAGCGATGTTTTCTAGGTTTTCTGTTAGTGGCAGTTCTAGGTCAATCACGCCTTTAGCGCCAGGGCCAACAACCAACTTTTCCATGTACATATCAGGCGCTTTAAGGAAGCTGCCTTTTTCGCCCGCAGCCAATACAGCCAATGCATTTGATTGGCCCATTGCTGTCATGCGTGTCCCTTCAATTGGGTCAACTGCGATGTCGACAGCGTCGCCGCCCACACCTACGTTTTCGCCGATGTATAGCATAGGTGCATCATCGATTTCACCTTCGCCGATAACAATCTCACCGCTAATTTCGGTTTTGTTTAATAGGCTACGCATTACTTCTACAGCAGCGCCATCTGCAGCGTTTTTATCGCCACGGCCAAGCCACTTGTAACCAGCTAGTGCTGCACCTTCTGTGACACGAGAGAATGACATTGCTAAATCGCGTTTCATGCGGACTCCAAAATTTTCAAAGGGGGAATAGAAATTTCGCGGCGAATTTTACCATATCCAAAAGGAAACGTTTGCCTTTTTGTTTTTTGGAGATTGCTCTCGATCAATTCGCAGTGGAAAACAGTTATTATTCATCAAAATAATCGGTTTGCCGTTGTGGCGGTAATCGTTCACGTCAATATTCGGTAAAAAGTGCTGTTTTTTTCATCGAATGGCGCAAAATATCGAATATATTGAGTGTTTATCCTTGCTCTGCTGAGTAGAATGGGGAAATAAGTGGAGTGAACCTTCACCATCAAACGGATAACTTAAAGGTAGGCCAGAATGTCTTTTGAAGTACTAGAGCAGCTAGAAGCAAAAATTCAAACAGCAGTAGATACAATTGCACTTCTTCAAATGGAAGTGGAAGAGCTTAAAGAAGAGAAACAAGCACTAGCAACAGAAGCTGGTGAGCTTAAAGCAAGCCGTCACGAGCTAGAGCAAAAAACTCAGCAAATGCAGGAAGAGCATTCAGCATGGCAAGATCGCATCCGTAACCTTCTTGGTAAAATGGATGAAGTAGAGTAATCGACTCTTCAGATTTAAAAAAACGCCCGCTACTCAGTAGCGGGCGTTTTTGTTTGTGTTCTTATGATTTGTTTTATTATTTGAAGCTGAGTGAGAGTTACTCGACGTCTTCTTCCTCGACATCCAAATCGAGTTCTACATCTAGAGGTTCGGCAGAAAGAATGATGCCAGTGTTGTCTGCGTAGAGGTAATCTTCAGGTAAGAAGGTCACGCTGCCAAAGTTCACTGGAACGTCTAATTCACCGACACCTTCTTGGCTCGCACCAACAGGGATAGAAGCCAAGGCTTGGATACCTAGGTTCATGTCTTCAAGCTCATCGACTTCACGAACGCACCCGTAAACCACAATCCCTTCCCACTCATTGTCTTCGGCAAGTAGGGCTATCTCAGCATCGATCAGCGCTTTACGTAGTGAGCCGCCCCCATCGATTAACAACACACGCCCCAGACCGTCTTGCTCTAGTACAGAGCGAATCAAAGCGTTGTCTTCAAAACACTTTAATGTCGTGATCTGTCCTGCGAAGGATGCACGTCCACCGAAGTTGCTGAACATTGGCTCCACGACATCAACTTGATCCAAATATATGTCGCACAGTGCTGAAGTGTTGTATTCCATTAGTATACCTTTTGAACAATGAGCTTACTTTGAGTATATCGGCGCTTGATCCCTTTGCAATGATTAGTCTCATTTAACTCAATAGAGTTTGAGCTACGACAACCCCTGCAAACAATAGGTTAGTGACCAGTGAGCATTTCACAATCACGGGCATCATTGGTGCAATTTGCGCTGGCTTTTCGGTTTCCCAAACGGCTTTGCCATGCTTGTAAACAATAATAATGCTCAGCAAAAACGGCAGGCTGATCCAGACCGGCTTTTCTTGAATAAGCAGGTAGATAGCGAAAGACGCAAGGGCGAGGCCAAGCAGAGCAAAATGATAGTGTTTGGCTTTGCGTTGTCCTAGGCGAACCGCCATGGTGCGCTTACCACATTCGCTGTCGTTTTCGATATCACGCATGTTGTTGATATTGAGTACCGCAACCGCCATCAAGCCACAGCCCAATGCCGGAAGGAATAGGCTTGGTTCAACATGGCCAGTGTGCAAGAAGTAAGTCCCTGAAACACCTAATAAACCGAAGAAGATAAATACCGATAAGTCGCCAAGGCCAATATAGCCATAAGGCTTATTACCGACGGTATAAGCGATGGCAGCAACAATGGCTAATATGCCTAACGCAATGAAAGATAAGATACTTTCAATCGAGGTTAAGGCATGAAAAATAAGAATCAGCCCAGCGACCATAGTAAACACGATGTTGAGGATGATCGCTTGCTTCATGGTTTTCGCTGTTACCGCGCCAGATTGCATGGCACGTGTTGGCCCCAGACGATTTTCGTTGTCTGTGCCTTTTACGGCGTCGCCATAGTCATTGGCTAGGTTCGATAAAATCTGTAATAGGGTGGCGGTTAAAAATGCCAGTAGGGCTATCGATAAAGAAAACTGACCACCGGCGAACGCTAAACTACTTCCTGTAAGAATAGAGACAAGTGCGAGAGGCAGAGTTTTTGGTCGTGCGGCATCAAGCCAGATCAGTAGAGATTGTTTCATCGTAGGTCTAATTCTTTGTAAGTCTTCGTTTCATACTGTGATTTGAGTATACGCCCATTTTTCGGGTAATAAAAAGCCCACTCGAAAGTGGGCCTTGAATTCGCTTATTAGCTGCTATTTCTTTGAGATAGAGCAATAAGTTAGAGTTTGGTGTGCTACAGGATGAAGCGGCTTAGGTCTTCGTCTTCAACGAATTCGCCAAGTTTCGATGTTACGTAAGCTTCATCAATCACTAGCTTGCTGCCAGCTTTGTCTGTTGCTTCGAATGAAATCTCATCCATTAGACGCTCCATCACTGTGTGTAGACGACGCGCACCGATGTTCTCAGTGGTTTCGTTTACGCGCCATGCTGCGTCCGCAATCTGGTTGATGCCATCTTCAGTGAACTCAATGTTGACATCTTCTGTTTTCATTAGGGCAATGTATTGCTCTGTTAGAGATGCTTTTGGCTCAGTTAGGATGCGTTTGAAGTCATGTGCTGATAGTGCTTCAAGTTCTACGCGGATTGGTAGACGACCTTGTAGCTCAGGGATCAGGTCAGATGGCTTAGCCACTTGGAATGCGCCTGATGTGATAAACAAGATGTGGTCAGTTTTAACCATACCGTGCTTGGTTGATACTGTGCTGCCTTCGATAAGAGGCAGTAGGTCACGCTGAACACCTTCGCGAGATACATCTGGGCCTGAACTGTCGCCACGCTTACAGATTTTGTCGATCTCATCGATGAATACGATGCCGTTGTTTTCAGCGTTGAAGATCGCGTTCTCTTTCAGCTCTTCTTGGTTCACAAGCTTCGCAGCTTCTTCTTCCGTCAGTGCTTTGAATGCGTCTTTGATTTTCATCTTACGCTTTTTCTTGGTGTCGCCCGCTAGGTTTTGGAACATGCCTTGCAGCTGGTTTGTCATCTCTTCCATGCCTGGAGGTGACATGATTTCAACGCCCATTTGCGGTGCGGCTACATCAACTTCAATCTCTTTGTCATCTAGCTTACCTTCACGCAGTTTCTTGCGGAAAATCTGACGAGTGTTTGAAGAGGTTGTGTCTTCAGTTGATTGCTCGTTCTGACCCCAAGCATCACGCGCTGGTGGTAGAAGGGCATCAAGAATGCGTTCTTCAGCTTGTTCTTCAGCGCGGTATTGTACTTTTTCCATCGCTTGTTGGTGCGTCATCTTGATCGCAACGTCCGTTAGATCACGGATGATGGTTTCAACTTCTTTACCAACGTAACCCACTTCGGTGAACTTAGTCGCTTCTACCTTGATGAAAGGCGCGTTTGCTAATTTCGCTAGGCGGCGAGCGATTTCAGTTTTACCTACACCCGTTGGGCCAATCATCAGGATGTTTTTTGGCGATACTTCAACACGTAGGCTTTCTTCAAGCTGCATACGGCGCCAGCGGTTACGAAGAGCGATAGCCACTGAGCGCTTAGCGTTGTCTTGGCCGATAATGTGGCGATTGAGTTCGTGAACAATTTCGCGAGGAGTCATCTCAGACATGGTTTTTCCTTAATTCTTTAATCACTGTTGAATACAACGTTATTGATGGAAGCGGTCGTTACTCTGGCTTTGGCAGCTCAACGGTGCTTTCTAGTTCTTCAATAGTGTGGTGATGGTTGGTGAATACACAGATATCGCCTGCAATGTTCAGCGACTTTTCTGCGATTTCACGCGCATCTAAATCAGTATTTTCTAATAGTGCAGTCGCTGCTGCTTGAGCGAAGTTACCGCCCGAACCGATCGCAATCAGGTCGTTCTCTGGTTGAACGACGTCACCGTTACCAGTAATGATCAGTGAAGCGGTTTCATCCGCGACTGCTAGCAGTGCTTCTAATTTACGTAGAGCACGATCGCTACGCCAATCCTTCGCCAGCTCAACGGCAGCTTTGGTTAGGTGGCCTTGGTGCATTTGCAGCTTGCTTTCAAATTTTTCGAATAGCGTGAAAGCATCTGCCGTACCGCCAGCAAAACCAGCCAGTACTTTGTTGTTGTATAGGCGACGTACTTTACGGGCATTGCCCTTCATTACAGTATTGCCTAGAGATACTTGTCCATCACCCGCGATGACGACTTTATTATTACGACGTACAGATACAATGGTAGTCACGAGTCGACCTCTTTTGATTATTATTTATGGTTACTACTTATATGTGGCTCCACTATCATGAATTCAAGTGCCACTTTTAATGGTATGTCATATCAAAAAAACTAAATGTTACCAGTTGTTTCAAACATCCATTACCTGTTGAGCCTATGTGTGGCAAGGGTTGGTGGGTTAATAGTTTGTGATAAATATAAAAAAAGATAAAACAAATTTCTAACGTGAAATGGTTAACACTTTTTGTTTGATTTATAAGGAATGATGTTCACTAATCAGTGGTATTCACTGCATAAGGAGTAGTGTGATGAATAGTGACAATATCAGTTTTTTTAATAGAGATATGGATCTGGATGAGCTGTCTATACTGCATCATCTGATGTATCAGGAGGCGGGCGAGTGTTCAACAGAACATCTAAAAAACTCGGTCAACGTTTTTCTTAAACGTCCATTTCCTAACGTTTTAGCGCACTTGGATTTTTTTGGTTACATCGAGATAAATAAGGAGCAGGTCTACCTGACTGACTTTGGGCTTGAGTACTACGAACAAGTACCTCAGTTTCGTTAAAACGCACTCTTTTGATTAACATACTGGTATTGCTTGTGCGATGAACTATTGAACGCTTTCAAACAGCAATAGGGGGAATCCTCTTCCCCCTATTATATATTGAGTTGATTAAGACCCGTCTTTCCAAATAGCGCAAGGTTCAATTTTCGCTCGTTGCAGCTTATGGCGATCGCGTTCTGCGTCACGCTTCAACTTGTATGGCCCTAAAACCACACGGTACCAGCTACTGCCATCTTTCTTGCGGATCTCACTTGAGATACCTTGGAAGGCAATATCCAACTTACGTGCTTCTGCCTGCGACGAGGTTTTGTAAGCGCCACACTGCATGATGTAAGGGATCTTAGAGATCTGTTGCTCTTTGGCTTTTACTTCAATCTCGCGGCTTGGCAGCGTTTCAACGTAGTCCCACTTCTCTTCAGGAGGCGGCGGAATCACTTTCGCTGGTTTTGGCTTAGGTTTTGGTTTGGTTGCCACAGGCGTTGGTGTAGGCGGCTCAGGATCATTACTCAATAGGTAAAGTCCGTAACCAAAACCACCGGCAAGGAGGATCGCCAAAAGACCACTGCGCCAAGGTTTACGGCGAGGGGCTTGTTTTTTGGTCGGTTTTTTCGTGCCACGACCGCGCTTTACATAATCTCTATTAGCCACAAGACAATTCAATAGTTGCTGATTCTGCCCTCATGGTAATCCAGATTGCGCGAGGATAATAGTGCAGAAATGGAAGCGGCACATCAAAATGTGCCGCAGATTTATAAGGGTATTTCTAAGGGTTATATTCGAGGTGGCGCTGTACTGCCTCGAACCACTAATTTAGCTTCAAGCAGACGCGAACCTGCTTGCACATCGTTGCCTTTTAATAGATCAAGCATCATCAACATCGCTTGGCGTCCAATCTCATAACGAGGCTGAGAAATGGTGGTTAGCGGTGGATCGCAGTATTGAGCGAATTGGATGTCATCGAAGCCGACAATCGATAGGTCTTGAGGAACGCGCAAGCCCAGCTTCTTCGTTTCTTGAATCGCACCAATCGCCATCGCATCGTTGTGACAGAAGATAGCTGTAGGTTGTTCAGGAAGTGCCAGTAATTGACGAACCGCTTGAGCGCCCGCTTCAAAGGTGAAGTCACCGACCGTGCTATAGGCTGGATTCATTGAGACTCCGGCGCGACGCAGCGCTTGCTGGTAGCCTTGTTGGCGGAACTTACACAGTGTTGCCGATACTGGTCCTGAAATTTGAGCAATACGCTTATGACCTAACTGAGTTAGGTAGTTCACCGCTTCAAAGGCAGAGGTCAGGTTATCGATGTGTACCGTAGGCAGTTCAAGCTCAGGGGCAAACTCACACGCCATTACCATCGGCGGTAAATTCTTTTGTTCAGGTTTGCTGACATCAAACGGATGGTCAGTACCCAGCAGCAACATGCCGTCGGCTTGTTTGGTGAAAACTAAGTTAACAAACGAAGACTCGCGCTTCTTTTGCTGGCCGCTATCACCCAGTAGAACAAGGTAATCATTTTCTACTGCGGCATCTTCGATACCACGAATGATCTCGGCGAAATAAGGGTCACAGATATCAGGAACAATAGTGATGATGGTTTTTGATTCGTTGCGACGTAAGTTTCTAGCTAATGTATTGGGTGAGTATCCAGCTTCAAGTACTGCTGTTTCCACTCGTTTGCGAGTCGAAACTGAGACTTTCTCAGGGTTCATCAATGCACGTGATACCGTGGCTGTTGAGACGCCTGCTAGCTGGGCAACATCCTTCATTGTCGCCATAAATTAAACCCTCTTTTAAGTTCCTTTGCCGCCTAAGCATCTAAGGCGTGAATAATAAATGTAATCGAATAGATATTATGAAAGTGTTGCTAACACTTTTTTTATTGCAATATTTTATTCGTTTAATCCGTGTAAAGTTACGGCTAGATTAACAAAAATCACATGACTAGTGTGAAGTTGCTCACGATAAATATGAAATATTTGTGAACAAACTTATCATTAGTTTTAACCCAAGTGGGTTTAGCTCAAATCTTGCGGCTCAATATCGAGTGACCAACGGACTTTTTTCGCAGCAGGTAACATATTGATGGCCGGCTTGGCACTCATTAATAGCTTCTGCATTAACGAGCGCGTCTGAGTTTGTAAGATTAACTGCCAGCGAGATTTGCCCGCTCGTTTTGCTAACGGAGCCGGGGTTGGCCCTAACACCATGCAATATTGATCAAACAGCGGGTGCGATTCCAATGTGTGACGAACTTGACGTAAGAACTCTTCCACCAAGCGCGTGTCGTTCGCTTCTGCTCTAAACAGCGTCATAAAGGTATAAGGTGGCAACATAGCCTGTTTACGCTCTGCCAAGGCCGTTTGAGCAAAGTGGTTATAATCTTTATGTAGTAGCGCCTGCAGCAGCCCGTGTTCTGGGTGGTGCGTTTGTAAGATCACCTCACCTGGCTTACTAGCACGACCTGCACGACCAGCCACTTGAATAAAAAGCTGAGCAAGACGCTCAGAGGCTCGGAAGTCACTGCTGTATAAAGAGCCATCGACATCCAATAACGCCACGAGTGTCACATCAGGGAAATGGTGGCCCTTAGCAAGCATCTGCGTACCGATAAGAATTTGATATTCCCCCTTACGAATCGACTCTAGTGCGCTTTCTAAGCTGCCTTTACGGCGGGTGCTGTCACGGTCAATACGAATGGTTTTGTATTCAGGGAATAGTTGGCCAAGCTGAGCCTCTAACTGCTCGGTACCGACACCCACAGTCACTAAGTTCGCAGACCCACAACCTTGGCAATTGTGCACGATATGCTGTTGCGAGCCACAATGGTGGCAGCGCATTTCATTACTGTATTGATGGTAGGTATAGTACGCATCACAGCGCTTACACTCGGCTGTCCAACCACAATCGTGACACATCAATGCCGGAGAAAATCCTCGGCGGTTGAGAAACAACATCACTTGGTTGCCAGATTTTAGGTGTCGTTGCATCTCTGCAATCAATGACGCAGACAAGCCGCTTTCTAGGTATTCACCTTTTACATCTAGCACTTTATTGGTGGTTGGCAGTGCAACACCCGCACGTGAAGTAAGGGTGAGATAACTGTATTTACCAATCTGAGCGTTGTGCAGTGTTTCAAAGGCCGGAGTCGCCGAGCCTAACACTATTGGAATCTGTGCTTTATGAGCACGCATGATCGCCACATCTCGAGCGTGGTAGCGCAGGCTATCTTGTTGTTTATAAGAGGCGTCGTGTTCTTCATCGACAATGATAATGCCCAGATCCGCAAACGGCGTGAACAGAGCCGAACGGGTACCAATCACGATGCCCGCTATTTTATCACGCGCCGATAACCAAGCATTCAGTCGCTCAGAATCGTTTAAACCTGAGTGGATAACCTCAACAGGCACATTAAAGCGTCGTTTAAAGCGGTTAATTGTTTGAGGGGTGAGGCCAATCTCAGGCACGAGTACTAACGCTTGTTTACCTTGATCGAGAATCGGCTTAATCATATTCAGGTAAACCTCGGTCTTACCTGAGCCAGTGACGCCTTCTAACAGGAAACAACCAAAGTCGGTTTGGCTATTTACGGTCGCAATCGCGATGGCTTGTTCAGCATTGAGCTTAGGTTTGTCTTGGTCGTTTTCAAGATCAACTGGCCACGCCTGACGCTTCGGCTTTTTCTCTACCGATTCAATCCAGCCTTTCTCTTCTAGTGTCTTGAGTACGGCGCTGCCAACTTCTTCATCAATGAACTCTTGATGGGGAACGGGGCCGTGCTCAAGCATGTGCATCACTTTGGCTTGTTTGACTGCGCGACCAAAACCTTGCATCAGTTGGTCTTTGCCTGATGGAGTTAACTGCCACTCAACCAGCGTTGCGAAGTCGGCGGCTTTGCCTTTTCTTAGAGCGCTCGGAAGGGCGTTAGCAAAGGTCTCGCCAAGAGGGTACTGATAAAATTGACTGCACCACATTAACAGTGAATAGACAGATTCCGGCCAAACGGGTTGGTTGTCTAATAAGGCTTTAATGGGTTTGAGCTTGTCTAGCTCGAATTCAGATTCGTTAACCAGAGCCGTTACAATACCGGTTAAGGTTTGTCGTCCAAAAGGCACAGAGACGCGACCACCAATAATCGGGAATAGGTGGTTTGGAATCTTGTAATCGAACTGCTTGTCGAGTGGAACAGGCAGCGCCACACGGGCAATCATTGGACGCATAAAGGGACGGCTTTATCTGAATTGACGAGAGCGAACAGTCTAAAGGATAAGGCGGTTAAATTCGAGAAGCAGTTTGAATGTGATGTGGCAGAGAAGCGGGTGAGGTTGGGGCCAAGCCAAGAATTACAGCCAGCAAAGGAAATAACGCCGATATTGGCGAAAAATGTATCAAATCAGTTGATCCTGCTTTATAGATTCATTACTATACTGCGCCTTAAAGGTATGGCTTCATCACTCTTTTGTGTCGATGCGGTGTCTTTATTTCTTTTTTTAAACTACGTGTGGTGTGCGGCTTAGAATCGTATAGCGACACGGCCTACTTGAGGTTATCCCATGAAAGCTGGAATCCACCCAGAATACAAAGCAGTTACTGCAACTTGTTCTTGCGGCAACACATTTGAGTTCAACTCAACGCTAGCAAAAGAATCAATCCACCTAGACGTATGTGACAAATGTCACCCGTTCTACACTGGTAAGCAACGTATCGTAGATACTGGCGGCCGTGTTGATCGCTTCAACAAGCGTTTCGGTGCTCTTTCTAGCAAGAAGTAATTCTCGCTATTTAGACATGAAAAAGGACACTTCGGTGTCCTTTTTTGTTGCCTGTAATTTGAGAAAGCACTGACTTCTATTCAAGCATCACTCTCACCCAACGATAAGTTGCCTCTCTATTCTATTTCAGGGCAATTCCTTGCGTATCTCTCTTCACCAAAATTCAGCACGAAACTTCAACAAGCGATAGTAATTTCAACTGCTCACTGGTCTTATTAGTAGTGAAATCTCGTTTTTTAATGAGACAGAGGCTTCAACCACCTAGGAACTTTGAAGTACATCCATTAACATGAACAAGATCCCCCAAATAATAATATCCTAGGAACCTACACCTATGTCTGAAGACAGCAGCCAAGCTCAATCCTCTCAAGCGTTATCATCTGAAAAATCGTTATCGCCTCAAGAACAATTCCGTCAGCAAGCTCTTGATTACCATGAGTTCCCAATTCCTGGCAAAATTGCCGTAGAACTGACGAAGCCTGCAAACTCTGCAGAAGACCTAGCACTTGCATACAGCCCAGGCGTGGCTGAGCCTGTTCGCGAGATCGCACAGAACGTTGATAACGTTTATAAGTACACAGGTAAAGGCAACATGGTTGCAGTTATCTCTAACGGTACAGCGATTCTTGGCCTAGGTAACCTTGGCCCTATTGCTTCTAAACCTGTTATGGAAGGCAAAGCGCTCCTGTTTAAGCGTTTTGCTGGTTTAGATTCTATCGATATTGAAGTAAAACACCGCACAATCGATGAGTTCGTTGATACAGTTGCGAATATCGCAGATACATTCGGCGGCATTAACCTGGAAGACATCAAAGCACCAGACTGTTTTGAGATTGAACGTCGCCTGATTGAACGTTGTGATGTTCCGGTATTCCACGATGACCAACACGGTACTGCGATTGTAACGGCAGCGGGTATGCTGAATGCGATCGAGCTTCAAGGTAAGAAACTTGAAGAGTGTAAGATCGTTTGTTTAGGTGCTGGCGCAGCGGCGGTTGCTTGTATGGAACTACTGATTAAGTGTGGCGCTCAGCGTGAAAAAATCTACATGCTTGACCGTAAAGGTGTGATCCATACTCGTCGTGATGACCTAAACGAATACAAAGAGCTGTTCGCAAATAACACTGATAAGCGTACGCTTGAAGATGTTATCGAAGGCGCTGACCTGTTCTTGGGTGTATCGGGGCCGAATCTACTGCCTGCTGAAGCACTAACGCTGATGGCTGATAAGCCTGTTGTGTTTGCATGTTCAAACCCAGATCCAGAGATCAAGCCTGAGCTTGCACACGAAGTTCGTTCTGACCTAATCATGGGTACAGGCCGCAGTGATTACCCTAACCAAGTAAACAACGTACTTTGTTTCCCATTCATTTTCCGTGGTGCACTAGACGTGCGTGCGAGCGAAATTAATGACGAAATGAAGCTAGCGGCGGTTAAAGCGATTCGTGAACTGGCGAAAGAAGAAGTTCCAGCTGAAGTACTAGCAGCTGCGGGCGAGACTGCACTGGAGTTCGGTAAGGGTTACATCATTCCTAAGCCAATGGACCCACGTCTACTTCCTCGCGTAGCACGAGCAGTTGCGGAAGCGGCTGTTGAATCTGGCGTAGCTCGTATCGAGATGCCTGCTAACTATATGGCTTAATAGCTGTTGCTCTATTGAGCCAAAAAGAATAATAAAAAACCGACTCATCTGGAGTCGGTTTTTTTATGTCTATCATTCACAGCGCAATCATAAAAAGCTATGCGCGATGTGATAAATAAGGTTCAGCTAGAGCGAATCAATAATGAAGGCAGTGACTGAGTTGTTTTTATTCTTCGTCAAACGCTTCGAACTCGATACCCATCTCTGTCATCAGCTTTTTCACTTCAGCAGGAATATCGTCTGGGCGGTCTTTACGAAGGTCTTCATCCGTTGGTAGTGGTTGGCCTGTGTACGCATGTAGAAAGGCTTCGCACAGTAGCTCACTGTTTGTTGCATGGCGTAGGTTATTAATCTGGCGGCGAGTACGCTCGTCAGTAAGAACCTTTAACACTTTTAGAGGGATAGAAACTGTAATTTTCTTTACTTGTTCGCTTTTCTTTCCATGCTCAGCATATGGGCTTATGTATTCACCATTCCAGTCGGCCATTGCGTACCTTCATCACTTTAGTTGTTAGAATAAATTAATAGTGGTGATTTTAGCGGGATTTACTGCCATAAGCAAAGACATATAGACGTCTAGAAGTGTTGACGTCTCACGTTTATGAAAGTAAAGTGAATAACATATATCTAACACAGCCGCAAAATGCCGACAAGCCGCTGTGATTCTCAGACGCAAAACTTGTAAGGAAGCACCTATGAGCAGCCGGAAGCCAGCAACAATCGCAGTACGTACTGGTATCGAGTCAGACACGCAACACCATGCCGTTGTCCCACCCATTTATCTTTCGACTAACTATGGGTTTCCCGCTTTTGGTGAAGTGCCAAAGTACGATTACACCCGTTCTGGTAACCCAAACCGCGGTTTATTAGAGACGGCACTGTTTGAGCTTGAATCAGGCAAAGGCGCGGTTGTGACTAACTGTGGTACTTCGGCGCTTAACTTATGGGTTTCGGCTTTCTTAGGCGGCGATGATCTTATTATTGCACCGCACGATTGCTACGGCGGTACTTACCGTCTGTTTAACACTCGCTCGCTAAAAGGTGACTTCAAAGTTCTGTTCGTTGATCAATCGGATCAAGCTGCTCTGGATGCGGCGATTGCGCTTAAGCCAAAGTTGATCTTAATTGAAACCCCATCGAATCCACTGGTTCGTGTGGTTGATATTGCAGAAACTTGCCGCAAAGCGAAAGAGGTTGGTGCTCTGGTTGCTGTCGACAACACGTTTTTGACACCTGTGTTCCAAAAGCCTTTAGAGCTGGGTGCTGATTTTGTTATCCACTCAACCACTAAGTACATCAATGGACACTCAGATGTTATTGGTGGCGTTGTGGTCACTAAGACAGAAGAACACGCTGAAGAGTTAGCATGGTGGGGCAACTGTATTGGTGCGACCGGCACACCATTTGATAGCTACATGACTTTACGTGGTATTCGTACGCTAGGTGCGCGTATGCGAGTTCACGAAGAAAGCTCACGTGAAATTCTAGCGTCTCTGCAGCAACAAGATCTTGTTGGCACTATTTACCACCCAAGCCTTCCTGAACATCCGGGTCATGATATCGCGAAGAAACAGCAATCGGGCTTTGGTTCCATGCTCAGTTTTGAGTTTGCGGGCTCATTCGAGGCGCTTAAATACTTTGTTGATAAGTTAGAGCTGTTTTCTTTGGCAGAATCATTGGGCGGTGTTGAAAGCCTGATTTGTCACCCTGCGTCGATGACTCACCGCGCGATGGGTGAAGAAGCCTTAGCAGAAGCGGGTGTTTCTCAGCAACTACTGCGTCTATCTGTTGGCCTTGAAGATGCAGAAGACCTAATCGATGACCTCAAGCAAGCGTTTGAAAGAACACAGCGCTTTATCGCTGAAGGGGAGGGTTAATAATGGCAACCTTTCGCCAGCTACATAAATTTGGTGGCAGCAGTTTAGCGAATCCTGAATGTTACCAACGCGTGGTCAACATTCTTAGAGAATACTCATCAGCATCTGATTTGGTGGTGGTATCGGCAGCAGGCAAAACAACCAACCGTTTGATTGAATTTGTTGAAGCGCTCGACAAAGATGGTCGTATTGCCCATGAATGCCTACAAGCACTTCGTCAGTTCCAACTCGATCTGATTGAAGCACTGCTTGAGGGTGAATCAGCCGCACAACTTACTTCAACCATTCAACAAGAATTTACCGCTTTGGGTGAGCTAACGGCTCCCTTGAGCGAAGCACAAAAAGCAAAAGTGCTTGGACACGGTGAGGTTTGGTCTTCACGTCTACTCGCGGCTTTGTTGTGCCAGCATGATTTACAAGCCGTTGCTCAAGATGCGCGTGCTTTTTTACGTGCAGAAGTGGGCGCTCAGCCTGAAGTCGACCGCGCACGTTCTTACCCTCTGATCAAAGAAGCCTTGGCGCAGCATGCACATTGCCGCGTGGTGATTACGGGCTTTATGGCTCAGAACTGCGAGGGTGAAACGGTATTGCTTGGCCGTAACGGTTCGGATTACTCAGCAACCGTGATTGGTGCTTTGGCTGAAGTTGAACGCGTGACGATTTGGAGTGATGTGGCAGGCGTTTACAGCGCTGACCCTCGTCTGGTTTCAGATGCGTGTCTATTGCCTCTACTTCGCCTTGATGAAGCCAGCGAATTGGCTCGTCTTGCCGCTCCAGTGCTTCACAGCCGAACGCTACAGCCTGTGGCTCAAAGTGCTATGGATCTCAGCTTACGCTGCAGCTATCAGCCGGAGGCGGGCTCTACACAGATCGAGCGTGTACTGGCATCGGGTCGTGGCGCAAAAATCATTACCTCTTTGGATGAAGTGCTTATCGTGCAACTGACCTTTGGTCACGGCCATGATTTCGACCGTCTAGAGAGTGAAGTGCTTGAAGGGCTTAAGCGTGCTCAACTTGAGCCGCTTGCTTATGAGCTTGAACCGGATCAACACTGTTTGCGTCTTGCCTACACAGAAGAGATCGCTGGTGGTGCATTAGAATATCTCCAAGACCATGCGATTGAAGCGGAAATTAAGCTAAAAGAAGGTTTCTCTCTGATTGCTGCAGTGGGTGCGGGTGTGACTAAGAACCCTAACCATTGCTACGGTTTCTACCAGCAGCTTAAGAGCTCGCCGGTTGAGTTCATCTCAGAAGCGAACTCAGGCTTAAGCTTGGTGGCTGTGATTCGTAAGAGTGAAACATCAAGTCTAGTGAAAGGCATTCATTCTCAACTGTTCCAAGCGCAGAAGCGTGTTGCGATTGCCTTGTGTGGTAAGGGCAATATTGGTTCAAGCTGGTTAAGCCTGTTTGCTGAGCAAAAAGCGGAACTTGAAAAGCGCCGTGGAATGAACTTTGAATTGGTTGCCGTGGTTGATAGCCAAACCTATTGGTTCGACGATCAAGGCATTGATGCGACTTCGGTAGGTAAGCGCTTTGACGACGAAGCTATTGCTAACAATGGTAACGACTGGTTAGAGCGTTTGGGCTCTATTCAAGGTTATGACGAAGCAGTGGTTCTGGATGTGACTGCGAGCCCAGTGCTTGCAGCAAAGTATCTGCAAATCGCACAACAAGGTATTCACCTAATCTCGGCGAACAAGGTGGCAGGTTCTGCATCGAGCGAGTATTACCATCAAGTACAAGATGCTTTCGCTAAGATCAGCCGTCATTGGTTGTACAACGCGACAGTGGGTGCTGGATTGCCGATTAACCACACGGTACGTGACCTACGTGAAAGTGGCGATGACATCATTGCGTTGTCTGGCATTTTCTCGGGCACGTTGTCTTGGTTGTTCCAACAGTTTGATGGCACCGTGCCGTTCAGCGAGTTGGTTGACTTAGCATGGCAACAAGGCCTTACGGAACCTGACCCTCGTGCTGACCTAGATGGCTCAGACGTGATGCGTAAGCTGGTGATTCTGGCGCGTGAATCTGGTTTGGATATCGAACCTGAAAACGTAAAAGTGGAATCACTGGTACCTGAAGAGTTGCAAGACCTGTCGGTAGATGACTTCTTTGATAAGGCTTCTGTGCTAAGCGAAGAGTTGGCGGAGCGCTTAGAGAAAGCGCACTCTCAACAGAAGGTTCTGCGTTACGTAGCGCGTTTAGAGAAGAATGGTAAGGCAACCGTAGCTGTTGAAGCCCTATCTAAAGAACACGCTCTAGCGAACTTGCTGCCTTGCGATAACATCTTTGCGATTGAGAGCAAATGGTACAAAGATAATCCGTTGGTTATTCGTGGCCCAGGTGCCGGTCGTGAAGTAACGGCAGGTGCAATTCAATCTGATCTAAACAGAATGTCTAGTCTGTTCTGATACTCATATCGGTTGGTTTGAAACTCAGATCAATTGTTTTAGTACGTAAATGGCATACTATTCACTAAGATAAATAAGGCTGAAAGCACGATGTGTTTTTCAGCCTTTTTTCTACATTATTTCTGCTTTGCGACCCATCTAACGACTTGAGTTTTACTCACGATCTACTTGAGAAAAATTCATAATGGATCTGTTGACATTAAATCGTATTCAATACATTCTACAGACATATAGACGTCTAAACGTCGTTTAAGGATTTGAGTTTTTAGTGGTTGCTTTTGCCACAGGGAGAGTAAGATGGGATACACACACGCTAGTCATATCGACGCTTTAAATCAGAATATCGCTGAGCTTTCTGACAACATCAATGTGTCATTTGAGTTTTTTCCACCGAGCAGTGAGAAGATGGAAGAGACCCTGTGGAACTCTGTTCACCGCCTTAAAACACTTCAACCAAAATTTGTATCGGTAACTTACGGTGCAAACTCGGGTGAACGTGACCGTACCCACTCAATCATTAAAGAAATTAAAAACCAAACCGGCCTAGTGGCTGCACCGCACCTAACGTGTATTGATGCAAGCCGTGAAGAGCTGATTCAAATTGCCGACGATTACTGGGCAAATGGTATCGAGAGTATTGTTGCGCTACGTGGTGATATTCCAGCAGGCGGCGGCGCGCCAGAGATGTACGCATCTGACCTAGTCGAGCTACTTAAATCTCGCCACGATTTTGATATCTCAGTAGCGGCATTCCCTGAGGTTCACCCTGAAGCAAAAAGCGCTCAATCTGATCTTATTAACCTAAAGCGTAAAGTGGATGCGGGTGCCAACCGTGCCATCACTCAGTTCTTCTTTGATGTAGAGAGCTACCTACGCTTTCGTGACCGCTGTGTAGCGGCTGGCGTTGATGTTGAGATTGTACCGGGCATTCTGCCGGTTTCTAACTTCAAGCAAGCATCTCGCTTTGCTGCGATGAACAACGTAAAAGTACCGGGCTGGATGGCGAAGCAGTTTGAAGGTTTGGATGATGATCCAACGACTCGTCAGCTTGTTGGTGCTAGCCAAGCAATTGATATGGTTCGTACACTGAGCCGTGAAGGTGTGAAAGATTTCCACTTCTACACGCTAAACCGTGCAGAAATGACTTATGCACTTTGCCATACGCTAGGTGTTCGTCCGCAAGTCGCTGCGCTGTAAGAAAAGTCTAAGAAGTAAAGCCTAAGCACTTGTAAAAAGCCTCTGGCAGTAACATTTCAAATCCTATAGATACAAAAAAGGCTTGGACTCATAGAGTTCAAGCCTTTTGCTTTTCTAGCTTAACTTAAGCTAGAGCGCCAAGTTCAAGCAGTACTTCTTCAGCCCATACAATCCATGCTTCACGGATAAGTAGGTTACGACGAAGTGTTAGACGCTCAAGGCGTGCTTGCTTGTCTAGTGTCGATGGCGTTGCGTAGTAAGCTGCTTCGATTTCACGGTAGTGAGAAACCAGTTTGCGAGACTCTTCTACTAGCTCAGCAAGTTGTACACGGTAAGCGTCAGAAGGTTGTACAGCACAAGCCATTAGCTTAGCTGAGAACTCGTCACGAACGGTTGGGTGTGCAGTTGGTTGTTCAAACCATTCACCTAGCGCGCCACGGCCAGCATCAGTGATAGAGTAAACTTTACGATCAGGTTTGCCTTCTTGAGGCTCAAGCACGCAAGTTACCTGGTCGTTCTGAGCCATTTTATTTAGCTCGCGGTAAACTTGTTGATGGCTAGCTTTCCAGAAGTAACCAATGCTTGCGGAGAATTCTTTTGTGATATCGTAACCAGTAGCATCGCGTGTACTTAAAACGGTTAGAATTACGTGTGGTAATGACATGTCTGAAATCCAAATGGTAAACAGTAAACAAATACTTAAACAACAAGTGTGCTTCTAATGGCACGTTATATTGGTTATGTCTAAGTAGCACCAACTCATCGGTTGGTTATGTCACCTTACAAAGCCGTTTATCACCTAGGTTGACCAGTTTATTGGTCAAGATGCTGCAGATTATTTTTTGGAGTGTTTCCGCAGCGGAGCAGTAGTATATCTAAATAATAAGCATAAAGTAGAATACATGGACAAAATAACCCAAAAAACTGACAAAAAACTCAGTATTGCTTATTTTGTGAAATAAAAAGGTCGCACTAGGCGACCTTTTGTCTGTTGAATGGTAGGAATCACTAATTAACCAGTGTTTCGCATGCCTGCTGCAATGCCTGCAATCGTCACCATTAGCGCTTCTTCAAGCTCTGCTGGTGGTGTTTCACACTTACGAGTACGGTAAAGCAGTTCAGCTTGAAGCATGTTTAGTGGCTCAACGTAGATGTTACGTAGGCGGATTGACTCAAGTCCCCAAGGGTCGCTCTGCATTAGGTTCTCGTTGTTCTCAACATTTAGCACGGCTTTGATGTCTTTTTGCAGCTGTTCACGCAGTAACTCACCTAATGGTAATAGCTCTTCGTCAACAAGGCGTTGGTCGTAGTACTTAGCGATTTCCATGTTGCACTTCGAGTACACCATTTCCAACATACCGAGACGGGTAGAGAAGAACGGCCACTCGCGACACATCTCTTCGAGCAGGGCTTGATGGCCTTGATCTACAGAGTACTGAATCGCTTCACCAGCGCCTAACCATGCAGGCAGTACCAAACGGTTTTGGCTCCAAGAGAAGATCCATGGAATCGCACGTAGGCTTTCTACGCCGCCGTTCGGGTTACGTTTCGCAGGGCGAGAGCCAAGAGGCAGTTTACCTAGCTCCAGTTCAGGTGTCGCTTGACGGAAGTAAGGTACGAATTTCTCTTCACCACGAACCACGTTACGGTAAGCCTCACAAGAGACTTGAGACAGCACTTCCATTAGGTCGCGCCACTCTTGTTTAGGCTCAGGTGGTGGTAGAAGGTTTGCTTCTAGAATCGCACTTGCGTATAGGTTAAAGCTGTTTACAGCAACATCTGGTAAGCCAAGTTTAAAGCGGATCATTTCGCCTTGCTCTGTTACACGTAAACCGCCTTTCAAGCTCTTAGGTGGCTGAGAAAGAAGAGCAGCGTGCGCCGGAGCACCACCACGACCAACCGTACCGCCACGACCGTGGAATAGAGTCAGTTCAATGCCTTCTTCATCACAAACCTTAACCAGTTTGTCCATTGCATCGTATTGAGCCCAACCTGCAGACATTACGCCCGCATCTTTCGCTGAGTCAGAGTATCCGATCATCACCATTTGGTGATTCTGGATAAAGCCACGGTACAAGTCGATGCTCATTAGCTGTTTCATCACTGCTTCTGAGTTGTTCAAGTCGTCTAGCGTTTCGAACAGTGGACACACGTCCATGCGATACGGGCAACCACACTCTTGCAGCAGCAAGTGAACAGCCAGTACATCCGATGCAGTACGAGCCATAGAAATCACGTAAGCGCCGAAGGCTTCACGAGGTTGAGCAGCGATGACCTTACAGGTGTCTAAAACCTCTTTAACCTGTTCAGATGGCTCCCAATCACGAGGAAGTAGTGGGCGCTTAGAGCTTAATTCATTGGTTAAGAAAGCAATCTTGTCTTGCTCGCTCCACTGGTCGTAGTCGCCAATGCCTAGGTAGCGAGTCAGTTCAGACAGCACATCTGAGTGACGTGTACTTTCTTGACGAACATCGAGACGCACTAGGTGTACACCGAATGCTTTTAGGCGGCGCAAGGTATCAAGTAGAGAACCGTCTGCGATTACGCCCATGCCACATTCGTGCAGCGATTGGTAACACGCGTAAAGCGGTGTCCAAAGTTGGTCGATGTTCTGTAGTGTTTCTTTCTTCGGTACTTCAGCATCATGCAGTTTTGCATCCAGCACTTCTAACGTGTTGTTCAGCAGAGTACGTAGGCTCTTTAGGATTGCTCGGTAAGCTTCATGCTCATCACCCGCTAGTTCACGAACGGCATCATTACACTTAGTCATCGATAGTTCGGTAATCAGCTCGTTTACGTCACCTAGGTAAAGGTCAGCGGCTTTCCAGCGAGATAGGCGCAGTACTTCTTTGGTGATGGTGTGCGTTACGAATGGGTTACCATCGCGATCACCGCCCATCCAAGATGAGAAGTGTACCGGGCGCGCATCAATTGGTAGACCTTCACCAAGGTAGCCTTTTAGTCGGCCGTCCATTTCACGTAGGAAATCTGGTACAGCTTCCCAAAGTGAGTTTTCAACAACCGCAAAGCCCCATTTCGCTTCATCAAGTGGCGTAGGGCGTTGCTGACGAATCACATCTGAGTGCCAACCTTGAGCGATAAGTTGCTCTAGGCGACGTTCTGTTTTCACGCGCTCTTTGTGTGATAGGTCGCTTAATTCTAATTTAGACAGACACTCGTTGATCTTAACCAATTTGTTGATCATGGTGCGACGAGTGATTTCTGTTGGGTGTGCAGTCAGAACGAGTTCAATGTTCAGGTCGCGAACGGCTTGAGCCGCATCTAGCTTGCTGATGTCATTCTGGTTTAATTTGGAAAATAGAGATTGCAGCACGTCTGGTTCGCAAACATGCTCCTCACAGTGGCGAGAGATGGTGTGGTACTGCTCTGCCATGTTGGTGAGGTTGAGAAATTGGTTAAATGCACGAGCAACAGGAGTGAGTTGTTCGTTCGGCAGGTTTTTGATTTCTTCAACTAGGCTGTCACGGTCAGCTTTGTTGCCTGCGCGGGCGGATTTGGAAAGTTTACGGATAGTCTCCACTTTCTCTAAGATAACGTCACCATGTGCATCTTGGATTGTGTTACCTAGCAAGCGTCCCAGCATGCTTACGTTACTCTTGAGAGCGGCGTATTTCTCGTTCATTGTCATCCTGCCTCGTAAAAAAATTACATCCATTGTTCCTTGTTAAGTACACAATCTAGCGAAAAGTGCTGTATCTAGTCAAATAAAGCATTCTAAGTTTGCAATTATTAGTTTTCGAAATGCGGGAGAAGTAAATTTCCCAATAGTTCGGAATTAAAGTGAAATTTAATTACAAGATCAGGCTGTGCCTGGGATAACAGAATAAAAGCCACCTTTTCGGGTAGCTTTTATACGAAAATATTGGAAGAAAAGTAATAACTAGAAACAATATTTGCGGATCGACTTACTCAGAACATCAATCGTTGGATCGATAAAATCGAAGCTTAGGAACTCATCTGGTTGGTGAGCTTGGTCGATTGAGCCTGGACCCAGCACTAAGGTTGGGCAAAGTTCTTGAAGGAAAGGGGCTTCTGTACAGTAGTTCACGGTTTGTGATTCAGTTTCGCAAACTGATTCCATGCCACCGATAAATGGATGGTCATGTTGGCACTCGTAACCCGGGATAGGTTCGTGCAGTGGCGTAATCTCAATTCTGCCCGGCCATTTTGCTTCTACTTCTTTGAGTGCGCTGCGCAGCATGTTATCCAAACCATCTAAGCTGATACCCGGTAAAGGACGTACATCGTAGTGCAGCTCACAGCAACCACAGATACGGTTCGCGCTGTCGCCACCGTGAATATGGCCAAGGTTTAGAGTGGGGCTTGGAATTGCGAAACCCGGGTGGTGATACTCTTTGACTAGCTTGTCACGCAGTTGCATTAAAGCGAACAACACTTCATGCATGATCTCGATGGCGTTGACACCTAATGCAGGATCAGAAGAGTGACCTGATTTACCCGTTACTCGCACAGCGTTAGCAACATGGCCTTTATGGCCACGAATCGGCACAAGGCTGGTTGGCTCACCAATAATGCAGTAATCCGGTTTAAACGGTGCATTTTCAGTGAAATGACGCGCACCCAGCATGGTGGTCTCTTCGTCACAGGTTGCCAATACATATAGCGGCTTGGTCTGTTTGCTCCAATCCATCTTCTTTGCCGCTTCATAAACGAAAGCGAAAAAGCCTTTCATATCGGCTGTGCCTAATCCATAGAAGCGATTGTTGTGTTCTGTTAGTGCGTGAGGGTCGAAGTTCCAACGTCCTTCATCAAATGGCACTGTGTCGCTGTGTCCTGCGAGTAGCAAGCCACCTTCGCCCGATCCCATCTTAGCGACCATATTATGCTTGCCGGGTTCGACTTCCACGACTTCAACGCTAAAGCCTACGTCTTTAAACCATTGAGCCATTTTTTCGATCACTTTCTCGTTGCCATGATCCCAGCTTGGATCGGTCGAGCTAATAGAGTCTGTGGAAATTAGGCCTTTGTAGACCTCAAGAAAACTCGGTAATTGCATAATAACTTCACTTCTACTATTGACAGGAAAACCATAAGTCGGTAAAACACATATTAAATCATATTTAATGCATAAGAAATCAAATAAAGCTAAAAATTAAGTATGAATAGTCAAATTTGAAATGTAACTTACCTCAAAAATGGATGTGTTGAGATGTTGAAAACCACGATCATTGGCGCAAGCGGCTACACAGGAGCAGAACTGGCTCTAATGATAAACAGACACCCTGAGCTCACGCTATCAGGTTTATATGTCTCAGCCAATAGTGTAGACGCAGGTAAACCTATTGCGGCACTGCACGGTAAGTTAGCTGGTTTGATTGATATGCCAGTACAACCTTTAACAAATCCGGAAGAAGTAGCTAAACAGTCTGATGTGATTTTCTTAGCAACGGCACACGAGGTTAGTCACGACCTAGCGCCAATCTTTCTAGAGAACGATTGCCAAGTCTTCGACCTATCGGGAGCATTCAGAGTTAAAGGCGAAAACTTCTATCAAGAGTTTTACGGTTTTGAACATCAACACGAACAATGGCTAGACAAAGCGGCTTACGGTTTAGCGGAATGGAACGAACAAGAAATTAAAGAAGCTCAGCTTGTCGCTGTCGCGGGTTGTTACCCAACGGCATCACAACTGGCGATTAAACCTTTGGTTGAGGCCAAGTTACTGGATGAAAACCAATGGCCAGTGATTAACGCGACTAGCGGTGTGACTGGTGCAGGCCGCAAGGCGACGATGGTTAACAGCTTCTGCGAAGTAAGCCTGCAAGCTTATGGCGTCTTCAATCACCGTCATCAACCTGAAATGGCTGCACATTTAGGATGTGATGTGATTTTTACCCCGCACCTCGGCAACTTTAAGCGTGGCATTTTGGCAACCATTACCATGAAATTGGCTGAAGGCGTGACAGAACAACAGATACAAGATGCCTTCGAGCAAGCTTACCAAGGTAAACCTGCGGTGAGATTACTCGAAGAGACATTGCCAAGAATTCAAGATGTAGAGCAGACGCCTTTCTGCGACTTAGGTTGGAAGGTTCAAGGTCATCACATCATCGTTGTTTCAGCGATTGATAACTTATTAAAGGGTGCATCTAGCCAAGCGATGCAGTGTTTGAATTTACGTTATGGTTTTGCGCCATTAACTGCGTTAGTGTAAGGAAATCTAGATATGAGCCTTAATAATCAACCATTAATCATAAAGTTAGGTGGCGCTGCGCTATCTTGTGGTGAAACACTTAGCAAGTTATTTGGTGCTATCTCTGCTTACCAACAACAGGCACAACGACCAATCGTGATTGTTCACGGCGGCGGTTACCTTGTTGATGATTTGATGAATAAGTTGAACCTCGAAACCGTTAAGAAAGAAGGGCTACGTGTTACTCCTTATGATCAGATCCCAGTGATCGCTGGTGCATTAGCGGGCACGGCGAATAAATTACTTCAAGGTCAGGCGATTAAAGACGGTATCAATGCCGTTGGTTTAAGCCTAGCAGACGGTGGTTTATGCAAAGTGAGCGAACTGAACCCTGAACTGGGGGCGGTAGGAAAAGCGGAGCCGGGCGACTCAACCGTTCTGCAAGCGATTCTTAATGCGGGCGCACTGCCTATCATTAGCTCGATTGGTCTGACTGAGCAAGGCCAACTGATGAACGTCAATGCCGACCAAGCTGCGGTTGCCGTTGCAGGCGCACTTGATGCTGAACTGGTACTGCTTTCTGATGTAAGTGGTGTGTTGGATGGCAAAGGTCACCTCATTCCAAGCCTTAATCAACAACAAGCTGATGACCTTATTACAGGCAAAGTGATTACCGACGGCATGATCGTTAAGGTTCAAGCCGCACTAGAAGCCGCTAACGACCTTGGACGACCAATCGAAGTTGCCACTTGGCGATACCCAGAAAAGCTAACACAACTGTTTTCAGGTAAAAGCATAGGAACACAGTTTTTACCTCAGTAGGTTTCACAACGAGTCACTACTTAAAGAATTTAGACAAATTAAATAAACATATAATTATGAAGTCATTTCCAACGCTGACCGCCATGTGCAGTATGGAAACTAGGAGAAAGAAAATGAGCAAAGTTAACGTAAAGAAAGTTGTAGTAGCCTACTCTGGCGGTCTAGACACATCAGTAATCATTCCATGGTTGAAAGAGAACTATGACTGTGAAGTGGTTGCGTTTGTTGCGGATGTTGGTCAAGGCGACGAAGAGTTGATTGGTATCGAAGAGAAAGCAAAAGCTTCTGGTGCATCTGAGTGTTACATCGCAGACCTTAAAGAAGAGATGGTTGCTGACTACATCTACCCAACGCTGAAAACGGGCGCTTACTACGAAGGTAAATACCTACTAGGTACGTCGATGGCGCGTCCAATCATCGCGAAAGCACAGGTTGAAGTCGCACGTAAAGTAGGTGCAGACGCACTGTGTCACGGCTGTACTGGTAAAGGTAATGACCAAGTTCGTTTTGAAGGCGCATTTGCTGCACTAGCACCTGATCTACACGTAATTGCACCATGGCGTGAATGGGATCTAGTGAGTCGTGAAGAGTGTCTAGATTACCTGGCTGAGCGTAACATCCCTTGTACGGCTTCTCTTACTAAGATTTACTCGCGTGATGCAAACGCATGGCACATCTCAACAGAAGGCGGCGTTCTAGAAAACACATGGAATGCACCTAACGAAGATTGCTGGGCTTGGACTGTAGACCCTGAGCAAGCGCCAAACGAATCTGAAACAGTGACGCTTAAAGTTGAAAAAGGCGAAGTGGTTGCGGTTGATGGCGAAACAATGACGCCATACAACGCACTGGTTTACCTAAACGAGAAAGGTGCTAAGCACGGTGTTGGTCGTATCGATATCGTAGAGAACCGTCTTGTTGGCATGAAGTCTCGTGGTTGTTACGAAACTCCGGGTGGCACAATCATGATGGAAGCACTGCGTGCAGTAGAGCAACTGGTTCTTGATAAAGCGGCATTCGAATTCCGTGAAGAGCTCGGTGTTAAGGCTTCTCACCTTGTATACGATGGTCGTTGGTTCACTCCACTATGTAAGTCAATCCTTGCCGCGACAGAAGAGCTAGCACAAGACGTGAATGGTGAAGTGGTTATCAAGCTTTACAAAGGCCATGCAACGGTGACTCAGAAGCGTTCTGACAACAGCCTGTACTCAGAAGAGTTTGCAACCTTTGGTGAAGATGAAGTTTACGACCAAAGCCATGCTGAAGGCTTCATCCGCCTTTACTCGCTATCAAGCCGTATCCGTGCTTTGAATAGCCAAAAGTAATCTTAACAATGAGTTAGTGAGCTAGCCTTTGATGAAAGATTGAAGGTTAGTAAACAGACATTATTATGCAAAGCCCATTCACTATTGATTAGTGAGTGGGCTTTTTACTTTCTATTTGCCTAATAAATCAGCTTCGGTTTTTCCTATCGGATGGCATATAATTCGCGCTCCACGCTAAAAATAATCAATGGATTGAACTGTTGGTGAATAAATATGTGAAAATAATGAATTAATACTTTATTTTCATTTTGAATTGCCGTAAGTTTAAACCATCAGAAAAATACTGAATCTTAATCAGAATTATCATTTGCAAAAACAGTGAGCACTGTGCAATTAGGAGATACACAATGGCATTATGGGGCGGTAGATTTACCCAAGCAGCAGACACCCGGTTCAAAGATTTTAACGATTCTCTTCGTTTTGATTACCGATTGGCTGAGCAAGACATTGTGGGCTCAATTGCCTGGTCTAAAGCTCTACTGTCGGTCAACGTATTAACAGAAGAAGAGCAACAGAAGCTTGAGTTAGCGCTGAATGAGCTAAAACTTGAGGTGATGGAAGATCCTGAACAGATTCTACGTTCTGATGCAGAAGATATTCACAGCTGGGTTGAGCAGCAACTTATCGGCAAAGTCGGTGACTTGGGCAAAAAACTTCACACTGGCCGTTCTCGTAACGACCAAGTGGCGACCGACCTTAAACTATGGTGTCGTCAACAAGGCAACCAACTGCTACTCGCGCTTGACCGTCTGCAAAGCCAAATGGTGAATGTTGCTTCTCAGCATCAAGAAACCGTGCTTCCTGGCTACACTCACTTGCAACGTGCTCAGCCGGTAACTTTTGCTCACTGGTGCTTGGCTTACGTTGAAATGCTTGAGCGTGATTATTCTCGTTTGAATGATGCGATTAAGCGTCTAGATACATGTCCGCTGGGTTCTGGTGCCCTTGCAGGAACTGCTTACCCGATGGACCGTGAAGAGTTAGCTCACAACTTAGGTTTCCGTCGTGCAACGCGCAACTCTCTAGATTCAGTTTCTGACCGTGATCATGTGATGGAGCTGATGTCGATCGCTTCTATTTCAATGCTTCACCTTTCACGTCTTGCTGAAGATATGATTTTCTACAACTCAGGTGAATCGAACTTCATCGAGTTAGCGGATACCGTGACGTCAGGTTCATCTCTGATGCCACAAAAGAAAAACCCTGATGCGCTCGAACTTATCCGTGGCAAAACTGGCCGTGTTTATGGTTCATTAGCCGCAATGATGATGACAGTGAAAGCTCTGCCTTTGGCTTACAACAAAGATATGCAAGAAGATAAAGAAGGTCTGTTCGACGCTTTAGACACTTGGAATGATTGTATGGAAATGGCTGCTCTTTGTTTTGACGGCATTAAAGTGAATGGCGAACGGACACTTGAAGCAGCGAAACAAGGCTACGCGAACTCAACCGAACTGGCTGATTACCTAGTAGCGAAAGGCATTCCTTTCCGTGAAGCTCACCATATTGTTGGTGTGACGGTAGTGGCGGCGATTGCTAAAGGTTGTGCATTAGAAGAGTTAACCATCGCAGAGATGAAAGAGTTCTCTGAGGTGATTGAAGAGGATGTGTATGACATCCTAACCATTGAATCGTGTCTTGAAAAACGTAGCGCGCTAGGCGGTGTATCACCACAGCAAGTGGCTTACGCGGTTGACCAAGCTGAGAAGCGTTTATCACAGCGTGACACTTCCATCGTGAAGGTTCGTCCTGCTCGTCTGACGGATATTGAAGCGTTGGAAGGCATGGTTGCTTACTGGGCGAACATGGGTGAAAACCTGCCTCGCTCTCGTAATGAACTGGTGCGTGATATTGGCTCATTTGCCGTCGCAGAACATCATGGTGAGGTGACCGGTTGTGCATCGCTTTATGTCTATGACTCTGGCTTAGCGGAAATCCGTTCACTGGGTGTCGAAGCTGGCTGGCAAGGTCAAGGGCAGGGTACCGCAATTGTGCAGCACTTGGTTGAGAAAGCGCGACAAATGGCCATCAAGAAGGTGTTTGTGCTGACTCGTACTCCAGAGTTCTTTATGAAGCATGATTTCTTACCAACATCGAAATCTCTGCTGCCTGAGAAGGTACTGAAAGATTGTGACCAGTGTCCTCGTCAACATGCGTGTGATGAAGTGGCATTGGAAGTGAACTTGGTAGAGCAGATAATTGCTAAGGTTAATGTTGCATAAGGCATTGATTTTATAGCTCCTAAAAAAAAGATCAAAAATCTGATCTTTTTTGGGAACAAACTAAGAAAAGCCCGGTCTATTAAAGTACCACTGCTTTTTCTTAGAATTTTCTAAGAAAGCCCTA
The DNA here is from genome assembly GCF_041468745.1 of Vibrio sp. 10N.286.52.F8. Taxonomy (NCBI): domain Bacteria; kingdom Pseudomonadati; phylum Pseudomonadota; class Gammaproteobacteria; order Vibrionales; family Vibrionaceae; genus Vibrio; species Vibrio sp. 10N.286.52.F8. The sequence goes on along the minus strand of NZ_JBFRJF010000033.1, from coordinate 46,818 downwards.
GAATCGATTGGTTCTGGGGCTTTTTTCTATCTGCTGTTCGGGAAATGACAATAGCTCGAAAATTATGATGAATTATCGGATTGTTTAGCCCTGTCTCTAATCACTACTCTTTATCCAATAAAGACTTCCAGCTAACGTTTTTTGCCCTTTAACGGTAGCACCACAAACTTCATGACCCAATGCAACGACAGCAAGCCACTGAACGCGAAAGCGGCCATCATCAACGCGATGGCATTGATGGTTTTTGGGTCTTCTCTGAAAAACAGCCACCATACTCCCCAACTCAAAATCGACAACACCATCAGCTGATTCATGCAACGCTGGCAGCGACCGAGTTTGTTACGGATTTTTTCACTTTTATTGCAATGAATGCATGTCATCTTGGGTTTGATTCGCGTTATGCTTGTTGCCCTGATAATAACACGTCACAAGATATTGGATCACGGTGACACAGAGAGAGAAAGTCGATGATTGAGCGCCAAGAAACCAAACAACGCATGAGCCGTATTGTGAAACACAACGGCACTATCTACCTATGTGGCCAAGTGTGTGCTGATGCAACCAAAGACATCACTGAGCAAACACAGACGATGCTGGATAAAGTGGAAGCCCTACTTGAGCAAGCAGGCAGCGACAAAGAGCACATGCTGTCAGCAACGATTTACTTGAAAGACATGAAAGACTTCCAAGAAATGAACGCAGTTTGGGATGCATGGGTTCCAGAAGGCCACGCTCCAGCTCGCGCATGTGTGACTGGCGACATGGCTCGCGAAGCGCTACTTGTTGAGATCTCTGTGATTGCTGCTGAGAAGTAATAGCTAAGTCTTTAGCTACCGGCAATTGCTTCAAGAGATTCCAGATACCTCGTCCCTCGGTTCTGGAATGACGAGTTAAAGCTTGGTTTAGTTGACGCGTTGTTCTTATTGCGCTTCGGGTTTGCTCTGTATTCAAAGCAGCGTCATTCCCGAAAGCGACGAAGGAGCGTGGTCGGGAATCTATTATTTGCTCGTTGCCAAAACATAAAAAGGAAAGCCAATGGCTTTCCTTTTTAGTATCTAACGTTTGTTAACTGCTAATTGACTGGCGCTAGTCTGAGATTAACAACCAGGGCCACAATCTAGGCAGTGTTTCACCATCTCTGGGCCTAGGTGCAGTTTCGCATTCAGGTCACGTAGGGCAGTTCGTACACCCTCTTCGATTACTGGGTGGTAGAACGGCATGTCTAGCATCTCAGAAACCGTCATCTTGTTCTGGTGTGCCCATGCTAACAAGTGAGCCAAGTGTTCTGCGTTTGGTCCCATCATCTCAGCACCAAGGAAGCGGCCTGTACCTTGCTCGCCGTATACGTGCAGAATACCTTTGTTGCGCAGCATCACTCGAGAACGACCTTGGTTTTCGAAAGACACTTCACCCGTTGCGAAACAGCCACATGTGCCCAAGCGTGTGGTGATCTCTTTGTAGGTTTCACCAACCATCGCGATTTGCGGGTCAGAGAATACTGCCGAGATTTTAGAGCGGCGTAGGCCTGCACGAATCTCTGGGAAGCGACCTGCATTGTCACCCGCAATACGAGCTTGGTCTGCTGCTTCATGCAGTAGAGGCAGTTGGTTGCTCGCATCACCAGCGATAAATATTGATGGTTGTGATGTTTGTAGCGTGTAGTGGTCTGCGATTGGCACACCACGTTCATCAAGCTCTAGAGAGGTATTCTCTAAGCCAAGCTTGTCAGTGTTAGGGCGACGACCTGTTGCTGCTAGTACGTATTCAACGACGTTAGTTTCTAATTCACCTTGTTTATTGATGAACTGGATTTCGACACGTGGCTCACCCGATTCAGTGGTAATGCGCTTCATGCTTTCGATTTTCACGTCGGCATCGAGATAGAACTCTTCATTGAAAGCTTTATCTGCATAAGCCATGATCTCTGGATCAGTTACTGGGCCAACTTGACCACCCAAACCGAACAGTTTGGTCTTCACACCTAAGCGGTGCAGTGACTGACCAAGCTCAAGACCAATAACACCAGGGCCAAATACCGCAACCGATTCTGGTAAATCATCCCAGCTGAACACGTCGTCGTTAATGATCAGGCGATCGCCAAGTTCATTCCAAACGGCAGGGTATGCAGGGCGAGAACCGGTCGCGATAACAATACGCTTAGCGGTGACAACCGTGTGGTCATCAATTTGTAGCGTGTTATCGTCTAAGAATTTTGCGTAACCAGAGATCTTGTCTTGCTCTGGGATTTCATCAACACCTTCTAAAACAAAACCAACAAAACGGTCACGCTCAAACTTCACTCGGTCCATCACTTCACGGCCGTTAATCACGATATCACCTTGTGGGTGAACGCCAAAAGCCGGAGCTTTCTCGATTTGGTGTACGCTTTCCGCAGCTGCAATAAGCAGTTTAGATGGCATACAACCAACACGAGCACAGGTTGTACCGTAAGGGCCACCTTCAATCATCACGACACTGTCAGTGTGTGCTTTTGCAGCGCGGTAAGAACCTAAACCTGCCGTACCGCCCCCGATAACTGCTACATCTACATTGACTTGTTTCATAATAATTTTCTCGCAATGGCTAAATTTGGTTTGAACGAACCCCTCCAACTCTGATGATTTTTTGAGAGTCAGGATTGCGGGTCAGTTTTGTGATTCTGTTTTATTAGATTTAGCTTGTGACTCTGCTTTTATTGCTAACTATAGGTTAGTAAAAGACAGGCGAGTCACCAGCTATATTCTTTTCCCAAAACTCAGATAAGAGTGTTTGGAATAGCTAACCCACAAGAGGGTGGGTTAGCTGATACTTCTAAGCCTATATCGGCGATGAAGCGATTAGCCTAGGAAAGTTTCTAGTTCTTCACTACCACCGATGTGTTTGCCACCGATGAATACTTGAGGAACGGTAGTGCGACCAGAGATTGCACGTAGGCTTACTGTTGTTGCATCTTTACCTAGAACCACTTCTTCGTAGTTCAGACCTTTGTCGATTAGGTTCTGTTTTGCTTTCATACAGAAAGGACAGCCTGGCTTAGTGAATACTGTGATTGACTCTTGCTCTTTGTGCTCAGGAGCAAGGTAGTTAAGCATAGTATCTGCATCAGAAACCTTGAACGGGTCGCCTGGTACGTCTTCTTCGATGAACATTTTTTCTACCACGCCGTTTTTAACCAGCATGCTGTAACGCCATGAACGTTTGCCGAAGCCGATGTCGTTTTTCTCAACTAGCATACCCATGCCGTCTGTGAAATCACCGTTACCATCTGGGATGAATGTGATGTTTTCCGCTTCTTGGTCTGCTTTCCAAGCGTTCATTACGAATGTGTCGTTTACTGAAACACACAGAATGTCATCAACACCGTTTTCTTTGAATACAGAGTGTAGCTCGTTGTAACGAGGTAGGTGGCTTGACGAACATGTTGGCGTAAACGCACCTGGTAGGCTGAATACGATAACTGTCTTGTCTTTGAATAGCTCTTCAGTAGTTACGTTAACCCATGCATCACCTTGGCGAGTTGGGAATGTTACTTGAGGGATTGATTGACCTTCTTTAGATGCAAACATATTGATTTCCTTAAATAGTATTTTTAATTTTGTTCTATCAGAGCTTAACGTTTTTCTTCGCTCTGTTTCGTTTCGTTGAGCCCATTATTAGATAAATCCTTTGATAGCTCTAATCGTTTGATGTTATGGTTTTGATAGGTAAATTCTATCAATAGCATTTTTCTTTTAAATGTTTCTATTAGAACCCTTGTTCTTATTAAAACCTGAGGTAAGAGACTGATCATGAACATTCGTGACTTTGAATACTTGGTGGCGCTCGCAGAGCATAAACACTTCCGAAAAGCGGCAGAAGCGTGCTTTGTCAGTCAGCCGACACTAAGCGGTCAAATACGCAAACTCGAAGATGAAATTGGACTTCAGTTAACCGAGCGTAGTCCAAGGAAGGTGATATTTACAGAATCAGGGTTACAACTTGTTGAACAAGCCAAGCGTATTCTCAATGAAGTGAAAACTTTTAAAGATATGGCGAGTGGACACGGTGAAGCGATGACGGGGCCAATGCACATTGGTTTTATTCCAACCGTGGGTCCTTACATCTTGCCTAAGATTGTTCCTCATCTTAAAGAGAGCTTCCCAGATCTTGAGCTTTACCTGCATGAAGCTCAGACCCATCAGTTAGTGAGCCAACTTGAAGATGGCAAGCTTGATTGCTTAGTACTGGCTGCGGTTGATGAAACGGCGGTGTTCAAAGAGATCGATGTGTATGACGAGCCGTTAAGTGTTGCCGTTCCATGTGACCACGAGTGGGCTCAGCAAGACACTGTCGATATGCTGCAGCTAAATGGACAAACCGTACTTGCGCTAGGTGACGGTCACTGTTTGAGAGACCAAGCCTTGGGCTTCTGTTTTGCTGCGGGCGCCAAAGATGATGAGCGCTTTAAGGCAACCAGCTTAGAAACGCTGCGTAACATGGTCGCGGCGGGGGCGGGGATTACCTTGCTTCCTCAGCTATCGGTGCCGAAAGAGAAGCAGAAAGACGGTGTGTGTTACGTACCTGCTGTGAATCCAACACCTTCACGTCGCATTGTTGTTGCCTACCGTCCGGGCTCTCCATTGAAGGGACGTTTCGAGCAATTGGCTGAGACGATTCGAACTCAACTGGAGAAGACGGCTTAGCGCTTGAATTTAGAGCCTAGTCTGGTCAGATATAGATATATAAAAAGGGTTGATATGAATTCATATCAACCCTTTTTGTTGGTTCATGTTACTAGGTTCTACAAACCCTAGTTAGAACAGTTCTTCTACTGCTTCACCTGATGAGGTTGAGTAGATGTCATCATTGAAACGCTCAGTGATGTACTCGGTTGGCTCTGTGCCTTTCTCGAAGTACTCGAACATTGATGAGCTATCGAACTTGTTGGTCAGTAAGCCAGTTTCACGGTCGATTCGAACACGGACGATGTTCTCCGGAATTTCTTTACGCTCAGCTGGAACACCCGCTAACGCCGTACCCATAAAATCAACCCATGCAGGTTCTGCTGTTTTCGCGCCAGCTTCTGCACCAGTAATCTGATTTTTACCAAGGTTCGAGTTCGCTTTAGTACGGCCTAGGTTTCGGTTGTGGTTATCAAAACCAACCCATACCGTAGCCACCATGCCAGGGCCGTAGCCGCTGTACCAAGTATCTTTAGAATCGTTGGTGGTACCCGTTTTTCCGCCAATGTCACGACGCTTCAACGGTTGTGCACGCCAACCAGTACCGTTCCAACCCGTGCCAGCGCTCCAATCACCGCCACCCCAGATGTTGCTGTACATCATTTCACGAACAAGGAATGCGTTCTGTTCAGAGATAACTTGAGGTGCGTATTGTACTTTGGCATCCACATCTTGCTCTGCAAACTCATCAGCCATTGGGTCTGAGGTCATTTGCTGTTGGCAATCGTCTTTACAAACCACTTTTGGTGTCGCTTCAAATTCAGTCTCACCAAATGGTGTCTCAATGCGACTGATGTAGAAAGGTTCAACGTAGTAGCCGCCATTAGCGAATACTGAGTAACCTTGAGCTACTTTCATTGGCGTTAAGCTACCCGCACCCAGAGCAATGGTTTCAGAGCGCGGAACTTCATCAATATCAAAGCCAAATCGAGTTAGGTAGTTACGAGTATCATCTAGACCTACTTCGCGCAGTACACGTACCGCCATTACGTTTTTAGACTGAGCTAAGCCAATACGTAAACGAGTTGGACCCACGTAAGTCGGTGGCGAGTTCTTTGGTCGCCATGCGGTACCTTGGCTCTTATCCCATTGGTTAATCGGTGCATCGTTGATCAGTGAGGCTAGCGTTAAGCCTTTCTCAATCGCTGCTGAGTAGATAAAGGGTTTGATACCAGAACCCACCTGACGAATAGATTGCGTTGCACGGTTGAACTTGTTGTGGACAAAGTTAAAGCCACCGACCATCGACAATACCGCGCCGTTGTTCGGGTTCATTGCAACAAATGCTGTGTTCGCATTCGGTACTTGGCTTAGTCGCCATACAATCGGTGTTTCTGATTCTGCAGTCGCTGACTCTTCTGTCGGCTCTTCAGAGACTTCATCGCCGGTAACGGCTTCATGGCGAACCCAGATTTGTTCACCAACCGCCAGAATTTCTTTCGCTTGAGAAGGCGCTGGTCCTTGGCGGTTATCCGTTAGGAATTTACGCGCCCAGTTCATGCCTTGCCATTCGATAGTGCCTTCACCTTGGTTCTTAACCCAAATTTGAGCACTTTTCGAATCAACCGCGGTAACAACAGCAGGGACTAGGTCACCATAGGTTGGTTGAGACTTAAGGTGTTTAACGATTTGTTCTTGATCCCACGCTGATTGCGCAGTCTGCCACAATACTTTTTCAGCACCACGGTAGCCGTGACGCTCATCGTAGCCAAGTAGGTTCTTAATTGCGGCTTGGTTCGCTGCTTTTTGCAGTTTCGAATCAACGGTCGTGTAGACCTTCATGCCTGATGTATAAGCTTCTTCACCATAGCGTTCCACCATCCAAGCACGTGCAACTTCAGCAACATATGGCGCGCTCAGTTCGATCTCTGCACCGTGGTATTTCGAGATAAGCTCTTCGCTACGAGCGTCATCGAACTCTGCTTGAGTGATGTATTTCTCGTCTAACATACGACGCAATACAACGTTACGACGGTTAGTCGCGCGCTCAACAGAGTAAATAGGGTTCATTGTCGAAGGTGCTTTTGGCATACCCGCAAGGGTCGCAATTTCACTCAGCGTGAGATCAGGAAGATCTTTACCGAAGTAAACACGTGCTGCCGCGCCAAAACCATACGAACGGTGACCAAGGAAGATCTTGTTGACGTAAAGCTCCATGATCTCTTCTTTACTAAGAAGTTGCTCAATGTGGATCGCAATGAAGATCTCTTTGATCTTACGCATAATCTTTTTCTCATTAGATAAGAAAAAGTTACGCGCAAGCTGCTGAGTAATGGTACTCGCACCTTGTTTGGCTGAACCCGACATTGCAACCACGAGTGCTGCACGTGTGATACCGATTGGGTCAATACCTGGGTGTTCATAGAAACGGCTATCTTCGGTGGCAATCAGAGCCTCAACTAAGTGGCGAGGAATCTCGTCATAAGTGACTGGATTACGACGCTTTTCACCAAATTGAGAGATCAGCTTACCGTCTTGACTGAAGACTTGCATCGGCGTTTGGAGTTCTACGTCGCGCAAAGTGGCAACATCAGGCAACTCTGGTTTTACGTAAAAATAAAACCCGAAAATTGTACTGACTCCAAGAATCATGCAAATCAATGTAAATATGAATAATCGCTTTATGAACTTCACCGGATAATCCCTGATTAGTTAAGGCTGATAAGCAGCAAACCCTTGTACTCTAGGCTAAAAACTTAGCTTTCGTTTATTAACGCTTATTTAACTAATAATCACAACCCCTAGATAATCAACGAAATGCTTGGCACTTCAGGAGCTAGGTCACATGGGTTCATCATTAATTACAGGTATAGATATAAATCATCACAGCATCAAAGCCGTGGTACTAAAACCCGTGGGGGAGTTGTATGCCCTAGTGGGATACAAAGAGCTGCCGATTTCGGACGACATTTTTACAGCTAACCATACTTTGGAGTATCAGAAAACTGTTAAGAAACTTAAAGAACTTAGGAAAGGACTGCCTTTTGGCTGTCGCAACGTCGCCATTTCGGTACCTGATAACACGGTGATCAGCAAAGTACTGCAAATAGAGAGTGAGTTAGAAGACAGAGAAAAAGAGTTTTCTATCTATCAAACCTTCGCCCATCAATCTCCCTTTCCTATCGAGGAGCTGAGTTTAGATTTTGTAAAGCTGGAAGACAAACGATTTGGTAAAGGTTCGACAAGCAGTTATCAGGTATACGCCACTCGTAAAGAAGTTGTGGATAGCCGAGCGGATGCATTAACCAAGGCTGGCTTCAAACCTGTGGTGGTGGATACACAGGCGCATGGGCTACTTAATATCTGGCAATTGGCCTCGCGCCTGTATCCCGATAAGAAAAACTGGTTGCTAGTGGATGTTGGAATCGACCAAACCTCGCTAGGGGTTATCCCGCAGAATTCGGCGCCTTTCTATAAAGACATCGCCTTTGGCACTCAAGATCTTCGCAGCTCAGATGACCCGAGTGATATCGAGAGCGTGTTCGGTACTATGGAAGAGACACATCAATTCATTGTTAACCTGATTGAGAAGCTCAAGCGTCAATTGCAGCTCTATTCATCGGGAAATGCGGAGCAACCTATCTCAGGGATTTGGTTGATGGGCGAGGGCGCCAGCATCCCTATGGTAACCGAAGAGCTAGAACGCCATTTTCAGTTGAGCTGCGAGTCATTGAATCCTTTGTCTCTGTTTGAGAATAAGGTCGCCAAGAGACGCCGACTGCCGATTGACTGGCAACACTTTGGTATCGCGGCGGGTATGGCGATGAGTGGGCTCAAGTGGCAGGGAGAGAAGCATGTTGCATCAAATTAACCTGCTGCCGTGGCGTGATGAGATTCGTGCTCAGCACAAGAAGCGTTTTATCCATCTGGTCATTCTTGGCGTCATCATTGCGCTTATAGGGCAATGGGCGGTTGGTCACTATTTTCACGATCAACAAGCCAAGCAGCAAGCTCGCCTCAATTACCTCAATCAGTACATTGCTGAGCTCGACCGACAAATTCAGTCGTTAAAAGTCGCAGAGCAAGAACACAAAGCCATTCTGACTCGACTTGATGTGGTTGAGTCGCTGCAGCTTGGCCGTAATAAGACCACCGACTTCATGAACTTGATGCCGGAGCTGATTCCAGAGGGTGTCTATGTCGACAAGATAAAGATGAATGGTCAGGAGATTGAAATGTCGGGCATCAGCGACAGCACTGCTCGTCTCGCCACCATGTTGGACAACCTCGAACGTTCAGATTCTTTGAAAGGGGTCGAGATGCACTCTATCGTTCATAACCGCAAGCGCTTCAATAAAGAGTTTCAGACCTTCAAGGTCTCTTTTGTGTTTAGCCCTGTGTCTTTAGAAAACACAACCGCGAGCAGAAAAGATAAGGGGGCGCATCATGGCTAACCTTCAAAATAGGATTAGTAGGCAAAACAGGATGAGCTTGCAAGATCTCGATGTTGATGAGATCACCGAATGGCCATTGTTGCCTCAGCTTCTCGTGATTCTGGTGTTGATGGTGTTAATCCAAGGTGTTGGCACTTGGCTGTATCTGCTGCCGCTCGACGAGGAACTGAAACAGATGAAGCAACAGGAGCAGACCTTAAAAACGACCTTGAGGATAAAGGCGAATAAGGTTGCAGCCTTGCCTAAGTTGCAGAGCCAGTTGGATGAGCTAACTAGTCGCTACGATTATCTATTAGAGCAGCTGCCCGTTCAAAAGGAGTTAGCGAGCATGTTGGCCTCCGTGAATGAGCTCGGCTTGGATAACTCGTTGACCTTCACACGAATCGATTGGGGGCAAAAGCAGAATAAGGAGTTTCTCTATCGATTGCCTCTCAATATAGAGCTGACAGGTGACTATCACGAGATTGGTGACTTCTCTGCTGCCATCGCCAAGCTGCCGCGTATTATTAGCTTTGATGATGTGAATTGGCAGCGAGTCAGTCAAGAAAGTAGCACGCTGCACTTTAGGGTTCGAGCTTATACCTACCAGTTTAAATCGGAGGTTAATGATGAAACCCAATAGCGCGTTTTACTCAATCGTATTGATGCTTGCGTTGTCAGGCTGCAAAGCTAATCAAGACTCACTGCAAGATTTTGTGGCGCAGGTTGAAGCCAAGGCGAGAAAAGATGTCGAGCAACTTGTCCCAGCAACTGAATTCACGGCGGCGACTTATCAGCGCCGATCTTTGCGTCCTCCCTTTGAACTGCCTAAAGAAGCCATTGTGCAAAACCAACCCTTGGTTAAGAAAGACTGTTGGCAACCCAGCGCCCGTTCTCGTAATGGCAAGTTAGAGAAGTACCCGCTGAGTAAGCTTCGTTTAAGAGGCGTGATGGGCAATGGCTCAAGCGTGTTTGGCTTAGTGCAAACACCCAAAGGCAACGTGGTAAACGTCAAGAAAGGCCAGTTTATCGGCTTAAACAATGGCCGAGTTACTAAGGTGACGAGCCAATACGTTCAGATTAATGAAACTCTTCCAGATGGCTTAGGTTGTTGGCATAAGCGCAACGTTAGGCTGGCTCTGAAGTAAACCAATGTCACATGATGTGGATATGAGATGTAAATATGATTAAAGGAATAAGTGGATTAGTGAGCAAGGCTCTACAAGGTTTTGCTGTGTCTGTGATGTTGGTTGTTAGCGTGCTCAGCCATGCCGAGAGCTTACCGAACAAATTGGAGAATATTGATTTTAGGGTCAATAAGGATAAAGACGCCGTCATCATTATTGAGCTGGCGACCAGCACAGCAGTGGTGGATGTTCAACGAGCTCAGGAAGGGTTAAGTATCGAGCTAATCAATACTCAAGTTGATGATGACAAGCTCTACCTGCTGGATGTGAAGGATTTCGCTACCTTGGTTGAAGGCATTGAAGTCTATAAAGAGACACCAAGCACTCGGCTTCTAGCGACGATTAGCAATGACTATCAGTATGAATACAACCTAAAGGGGCGCTTTATTGAGGTGGTGATCAGCAAACCGGTGCTCGATGAAGCGACCAAAGAAAAAAGCGTTCTAGAGAAAGAGGGCAAGCTGATATCGATTAACTTCCAGGATATCCCGGTACGAAATGTAATGCAACTGATTGCTGATTACAACGACTTCAATCTCGTGGTGTCTGATTCGGTAGCCGGAAACCTGACGTTACGCTTAGATGGCGTACCTTGGCAGCAAGTTCTCGACATTATCTTGCAAGTTAAAGGCTTGGATAAGCGTGTTGATGGCAATGTTATCTTGGTCGCGCCGAAAGCGGAGCTCGACCTTCGAGAGCAACAAGCGTTAGAGAAATCGCGCTTAGAAGAGGAGTTAGGGGAGCTTAAATCGGAAATCATCAAGATTAACTTTGCTAAAGCCACCGACATCGCTGACATGATTGGAGGTGAAGGTGCGGTCAGCATGTTGTCCGATCGTGGTTCGATTACCATTGATGAGCGCACCAACTCACTGCTCATTCGTGAATTGGAAGAAAACATTGCCGTGATCCGAGGCATCATTGAATCGTTAGACATTCCCGTGAAGCAGGTACAGATAGAGGCACGTATTGTCACGGTTACTGAGGGTAATCTTGATGAGCTTGGCGTGCGCTGGGGCGTTTCCTCAACCAACGGAAGCTTCACCGTTGGTGGCTCAATCGAAGGTAACCACCCATCAGCGATTACGCCGTATGACGACGATAGCGGCAGCAGCGTGATTGATGACTATCTCAACGTCAATTTAGGGGCAACATCGCCGAACGCCTCGAGTATTGCGTTTCAGGTGGCCAAACTGGGTTCAGATACCTTACTCGATCTTGAACTGTCGGCACTGCAACAAGAGTCAAAAGCTGAAATCATTTCTAGTCCACGCTTAATCACCACCAATAAAAAGCCGGCTTATATTGAGCAAGGTACTGAAATTCCTTACTTAGAGTCATCTTCAAGTGGCGCTACGTCGGTTGCATTTAAGAAAGCCGTGTTGAGTCTTAAGGTGACACCGCAGATCACGCCCGATAATCGTTTGGTATTGGATTTGAGCGTGACTCAAGATAGGCCAGGGCAAGTGGTAAAAACTGGAACCGGTGAAGCGGTCGCCATTGATACGCAAAGAATAGGTACGCAAGTGCTTGTTAATAATGGTGAAACTGTCGTGCTTGGCGGGATATTTCAGCACAGCGTGAGCAGTACAGTGGATAAAGTTCCTCTGTTGGGGGACCTGCCAGTTTTGGGCGCATTGTTCCGTCGCAGCTATGAAAATGTGGGTAAAAGTGAACTACTTATTTTTGTCACACCCAAAGTTGTGATTCAGTAATGAACAATTAGATTAAAAATAAAGTTGCATTAGTGGCACCTAACCTTGATAATTTCGGGTCTTATCACGAATTATCTGTGAGGAATCGGTGCCACGGGCCTTTTAATTTCAGTACTTGTACTGACCTACCTTGTGGCGATGTCATTGAATTAACGTTGTAAATTACTGCTAAAAACATGGCTGAGAAACGCAATATTTTTCTTGTTGGCCCAATGGGCGCCGGCAAAAGTACAATTGGTAGACACCTAGCTTCCCAACTTCATATGGAGTTTCTAGACTCTGACACTGTGATCGAAGAGCGCACTGGCGCAGACATCGCATGGGTTTTTGATGTTGAGGGCGAAGAAGGTTTCCGTAAGCGCGAAGAATCTGTAATCAATGATCTGACAGAAGAACAAGGTATTGTTCTTGCGACAGGTGGTGGTTCAGTGTTGAGCAAAGAAAACCGTAACCGTCTATCTGCACGAGGCATTGTTGTATACCTAGAGACAACAATTGAAAAGCAACTTGCTCGCACTAACCGCGACAAGAAACGCCCTCTACTTCAAACAGACAACCCGCGTGATGTGCTAGAAGATCTAGCTGTATCTCGCAACGCACTATACGAAGAAGTGGCGGACTACACAGTTCGTACTGACGACCAAAGTGCAAAAGTGGTAGCCAACCAGATCGTAAAAATGCTAGAAGAACGTTAAGTTCATTTTTTCGGAGAGCAAACCCATGGAACGGATTACGGTCAATCTAGCTGAGCGTAGCTACCCTATCTCTATTGGCGCCGGGTTATTTGAAGACCCGGCGTACCTTTCTTTTTTATCAGGTAAGCAGAAAGTTGTTGTTATCAGTAATGTGACAGTAGCGCCTCTTTATGCTGATAAAATTTTATCGCTATTGGATCAAGTCGGCTGTCAGACATCTCTTCTCGAGCTGCCAGACGGTGAACAGTACAAAACCCTTGAAACGTTCAATTCAGTGATGAACTACATGCTTGAAGGAAATTACAGCCGCGATGTGGTGGTGATTGCTTTAGGAGGTGGTGTTATCGGTGACTTGGTCGGTTTTGCTGCCTCTTGTTACCAGCGCGGTATTGATTTCATTCAAATCCCGACGACCCTTCTTTCTCAAGTGGACTCTTCTGTTGGTGGTAAAACCGCAGTAAACCATCCTCTTGGTAAGAATATGATCGGCGCTTTTTACCAACCGAAATCTGTGATCATCGATACCAACTGTTTATCAACGCTTCCAGAGCGTGAGTTTGCAGCGGGCATTGCTGAGGTGATCAAATACGGCATCATTTACGATGAAGCCTTCTTTGATTGGTTGGAGCAGAATCTAGAGAAACTTTATCAACTTGATGAAGAAGCACTGATTACCGCGATTGCTCGTTGTTGTGCAATTAAGGCTGAAGTGGTGGCTCTAGATGAAAAAGAGTCAGGAATCAGAGCGTTATTGAACCTAGGTCATACATTTGGTCATGCGATTGAAGCAGAACTAGGCTATGGTAATTGGCTACATGGTGAAGCTGTGTCGTCAGGCACTGTAATGGCAGCTAAAACAGCTCAATTACAGGGACTGATCTCTCAGCAGCAACTTGAGCGAATTATTTCTATACTCAAGAATGCGAAACTACCAATCCATACGCCAGAAAGCATGTCTTTTGAAGACTTTATGAAGCACATGATGCGCGATAAAAAAGTGCTGTCTGGTCAGTTGCGTTTGGTATTACCAACAAGTATTGGTACTGCTGAAGTGGTTGCTGATGTGCCTCAAGACATCATTAAACAAGCGATCGATTTCTGCCGTACTCTTTAAATTTGGTTGTGAGGTTGCCTAGCTAAACTCTAGGCAACTGAAGCGTTTTACTGATCGATCTTATCAGTAGGGATCCCCAATGAGTTTGGCTCATGAATTAAGAGTATTAGAGTTAGAATCTCAAGTTGAGCTGCTAGAGCGCTTACAGCTTTTGACTAACTTTGGTTCAAACCTTGTGACGGTGGCGGGCAAAGCTGGCTCTGGCCGATCTTGGTTGGCTCAGCGTTATCTTGAAGCATGGTCGACAGAAAAAAATCAGTGTTTACTGCTTTGTCATCCAAGCCAAGACGATCAACAACGCCGTGCGCTCATTCTTAGCCAAATTGTTTCTGATCCCCTGTTTAATCAACATGATTCTTTATCGGATAGCCTAACAAGGTTACTGGATGGAGAACCGTGTAATGTGGTTATCGTCGTTGATGATGCCCAACGACTTTCTGAGCTATTGGTATCCGAATTATGGATGTTGGTACTGGAAGCTCAATCAAACCCTCAATGGACGATCAATATCGTTCTCTTCTCGGAACCTGGCCACTTAGATACGTTATTAACGCGTTTGAGCTACGGTCAACAACACAAACCTATCGATCTTGAGATCGATGACCTTTCGCAACCAGAAGCTGAACATTTCTTTGAATCACTGGTGATTCGATATGTTGATGATGAGTCTGAAACTTGCGTGCGACGCGCGTTTAATAAAGCGCAACCTCTGCCCGGTGAGTTAATGGCTTTAGGAGAATTGAAAGTGGAAAAAAGGATTATTATTCGCTCAATTATTGGCTCACCCATCAATATCGCGATTGTGGTGGCCTTGCTGTTGATTTTAATTGGTGGTGGTTATTGGTGGATGTTCAGTCAACCAACCCCTGACGATAAAGCGCAATCTCTTATCGCTCCGATTGAACAGACAGCTATCCCAACTTTTGAAGTGGAAAGTGGTACCGAGCAAGCTGGAATCGACGGAATGGACGATTCTGAAGCCGAAGCTGACATGAGTTATCAAGGTGCTGATGACGACAGCTCATCTTTGCCACCGACTGTCGTTGAAGATACCGCGAGTGTTGGAGAAGTCGAACAAGATCAGCAGCGTGTCGTAATCACCTCTGATGTGGTTGATGCCTTGCTTGATGATAAACCTGAAAGTGCCGATACCAGTGCGATTGATGCTGCTGTTGAAGAAAACACAGGTGCCGCGGTGAGTTCGCAATCAGATGCAGACAAAGTGGAGTCACAGCCTTCAGCCGATGAAGCAACAGACCTAACACAGTCCACGCCACCGACTAAGAAAATTACATTCTCATTTTCTCGCGAAGAGTTACAAGCTATCTCTCCGCGAGCTTATACTTTGCAGTTGAGTGCGATGACCTCATTGGACGACGTACAGTCTTTCATTGAAGAGTATGACCTTGAGAACAAGGTTCGTATTTACCCAACACTTCGCAACGACACCAAGTGGTTTATTATCACTTATCAAGATTACCCAACGATTCAAGTGGCGAGAGACGCGGTAAGTGCGTTATCAAAACCCCTTCAACAGTTGGAACCTTGGGCAAAATCGATGAATCAAGTGCATCGAGAGATAGAACGTGCGAAATAACCCTGAGCTTAGCCTCAAAATATGTTACATTCCGCAGCCTTATTTTTGAGTTGATAGATAGAGCAGTAAATGAAAAAGCAGCGTGCCTTTCTAAAATGGGCTGGTGGTAAATATGGCCTAGTTGAAGACATCCAACGTCACCTGCCACCTGCTCGTAAATTGGTAGAACCGTTTGTCGGTGCCGGCTCAGTATTTCTGAATACTGACTTTGAACAGTACCTGCTTGCAGATATCAATCCCGATCTTATCAACCTGTACAACCTGCTTAAAACCGATCCTGAAACTTATATCACGGAAGCGAAGCGCTGGTTCTGTCCTGAGAACAACCGTAAAGAAGCCTTCTTAGATATTCGCGCTGAGTTCAATGGTACAGATAACGTCATGTATCGTTCATTGGCTTTCTTGTATATGAACCGATTTGGCTTCAATGGCCTATGTCGTTACAACAAGAAGGGCGGTTTTAACGTTCCATTTGGTTCTTATAAAAAACCTTACTTCCCAGAAGCTGAGCTGGAATTTTTTGCCGAGAAAGCGAAAAAAGCCACTTTCGTCTGTGAGGGATACCATGAAACCTTTAGCCGCGCGCGCAAAGGCTGTGTGGTTTACTGCGATCCTCCATACGCACCACTGTCGAACACGGCAAACTTTACCTCTTACGCAGGTAATGGCTTTAGCTTAGATGACCAAGCTGCACTGGCGGATGTTGCTGAAAAAGCAGCGATGGAACGAGGCATCCCTGTCTTGATCTCAAACCATGACACCACCTTAACGCGCCGTTTATACCATGGTGCAGAACTGAACGTGGTCAAGGTTAAGCGCACCATTAGCCGTAATGGCGCAGGGCGCAATAAAGTCGATGAGTTACTGGCACTTTTTCATAAAGAGAAAAACCAGCAACACGCTTCAGAAGAATTGTAGCGGCCAACATAACCCTCGAACTCATTAAATTGAGTGACCAACGGGTACTTTCATAAACTAATCTTTCGAACTGCTAGGATCTGCTTAGTTGCTTAGGTAGAATTGCACACCAAATAGTCTTGGAATTGAGTCTTGTATTTGTATATGAGATGTCACAAGGCGGTGATATTCGCAATTTACTCACTCTTAAGAGGTTTGGTATGAAAGATTTTCTAATCGCTCCATCGATTTTGTCTGCAGATTTTGCTCGTCTTGGTGAAGACGTAGAAAAAGTACTCGCAGCTGGTGCTGATGTTGTGCACTTCGATGTGATGGACAACCACTACGTACCTAACCTGACTTTTGGCGCGCCTATCTGTAAAGCGCTGCGCGACTACGGTATTACGGCTCCTATCGATGTTCACCTTATGGTTAAGCCAGTAGACAGCATCGTGCCTGAGTTTGCTAAAGCCGGCGCATCAATGATTACCTTCCACGTTGAAGCTTCAGAGCACATCGATCGCACTCTACAGCTAATCAAAGAGCACGGCTGTAAAGCGGGTGTGGTTCTTAACCCTGCAACGCCGCTTTCTTGCTTAGATTACATCCTAGACAAAGTAGACATGATTCTACTGATGTCTGTGAACCCAGGCTTCGGTGGTCAATCTTTCATTCCGCACACGCTAGATAAACTACGTGCTGTTCGTAAGCTGATTGATGAGTCAGGCCGTGACATTCGCCTTGAGATTGATGGCGGCGTGAAGGTTGATAACATCCGTGAAATCGCAGAAGCGGGCGCAGATATGTTCGTTGCGGGTTCAGCTATCTTCAATCAACCAGATTACAAAGAAGTGATTGATGAGATGCGTGCAGAGCTTGCAAAAGTAAACGCATAATCGTAAAACTACAGATAGATTGAATATTAAGGGGCTAATTTGCCCCTTTTTTACGTCTTATAGCTCAACTCATAAGACGAACATAATAAATAGGAAAGTAAGATGTCATTAAGCTCAATAAAACTGATCGCCTTTGATTTGGATGGAACCTTGTTAGACAGCGTGCCTGATTTGGCCGTTGCTGCTGACCAAGCTTGTCAGGAGTTGGGTTTCCCTTCAGTGAGCGAAGAACAAGTTCGCGACTACGTAGGTAATGGTGCTGATGTTCTTATCGGACGTTCACTCAGCCGTAACTTGACGGTTGACCCAAGCCTAGAGCCAGAGCTACTGAAAAAAGCACGCATCCTGTTTGATGATTTCTATGAGCAGGGCGGTCACAAGCTAAGTCACCTTTACCCATCGGTTAAAGAGACGCTGGCTGAGCTGGATAAAGCCGGCTTCACTATGGCGCTGGTTACCAACAAGCCATCGAAGTTTGTACCAGACGTACTGGCGCAACACGGTATTGATAAGTACTTTGTTGATGTGTTGGGTGGCGACTCTTTCCCAGAGAAAAAACCGAACCCAGTCGCTCTGAACTGGTTGCTAGAAAAGCACAATGTAAAAGCGGAAGAGATGTTGATGGTTGGCGATTCAAGCAACGACATTAAAGCGGCTAAGAATGCAGGTTGTCACTCGTTTGGTCTGACTTACGGTTATAACCACGGCGAGCCGATTTCAGCATCAAACCCTGACTATGTCGCGGATAACGTCGCGCAATTACTAGATGTCGTTCTAGTTTCAGCATAAAGCGGACAAAAGTTAGCTAACCTACTAGCAAAATACTTATCAATGAGTACACTGGATGAGCCGTACAGAAGAGCTGTGCGGCTTTTCTATATTTAAGTTAAGAAGCTAAGCGTTCAATAAACTTAGCGAATAAGCAAAGGAATTAAAACCATGAGCAAGCCCATCGTATTGAGTGGTGTTCAACCATCTGGTGAACTAAGTATCGGTAACTACTTGGGTGCTCTACGTCAATGGCAACAGATGCAAGATGATTACGATTGCCAATACTGTGTTGTAGACCTTCACGCAATTACGGTTCGCCAAGACCCGAAAGCACTGCATGAAGCGACTCTAGACGCACTAGCAATCTGTCTTGCTGTCGGTGTTGATCCAAAGAAGAGCACGCTATTTGTTCAGTCACACGTACCAGAGCATGCTCAACTTGGTTGGCTTCTTAACTGTTACACACAAATGGGTGAACTGAGCCGTATGACTCAGTTTAAAGATAAGTCTGCACGTCACTCAAACGACGTAAACGTAGGCCTATACGACTACCCAGTGTTGATGGCTGCAGACATCCTGCTTTACGGTGCTCACCAAGTACCTGTAGGTAGCGACCAGAAACAACACCTAGAGCTAGCGCGTGATATCGCAACTCGCTTCAATAACATCTACGGTCCTGAAACGCCAATCTTCCAAGTACCAGAACCTTACATTCCAACAGTGAATGCACGTGTAATGAGCCTGCAAGACGCGACGAAGAAGATGTCTAAGTCGGACGACAACCGTAAGAACGTGATTACTCTGCTAGAAGAGCCTAAGTCGATCATCAAGAAGATCAACAAAGCGCAAACCGATGCAGAAACACCACCACGCATTGCTCACGATTGGGAAAACAAAGCGGGTATCTCTAACCTAATGGGTCTGTACTCTGCAGCGACGGGTAAAACGTTCGAAGAGATCGAAGCGCAGTACCAAGGCGTTGAAATGTACGGTCCGTTCAAGAAAGACGTAGGCGCAGCATTGGTTGAGATGCTTGAGCCGATTCAAGCTGAATATCACCGTATCCGTGCTGACCGTGCCTACATGGACGCAGTAATGAAAGCCGGTGCTGAAAAAGCCTCTGAACGTGCTGCAGTGACACTGAAAAAAGCATACGAAGCAGTAGGTTTTGTTACTCGCCCATAGGGTGAACTAACACAACTCGCTTGAGAATTTGAGCCCAAAGTAGCTGTTGTTTACTTTGGGCTTTTTCATGCCCATTCCATTTGCCTTCCTCGAAACCCCCTTGTTTGAATTGATAATTTACCCAGTATTTAGCTAGCATATCCATCGCTGTAATGCTGTGCAGATGATCTTATTTGGTACCCTCAAGCTTTATAAAATCACACTCGTTTCTATATATGTTGGAAATATATAACGTGCCAAACAATTGATGATTCCAAAGTGATAAGTTCCTCATTTTCTTGCCAACTGACTTATTCCTTTCATAAATAAACCTGATAGTTACCACAAAATACATGACTGCCCATAGATGGCAGTGACTATAACTCGATGAACTCAGGTGAAACGGATGGCTCTTTTACACAAACCTTCATTGCTAGCAGTGGCAATTGGTAGCTTGTTAACTACAAGCGCACACGCTGATTTGTTTATTTCACAATATGTGGAAGGCGGCAGCTATAACAAAGCGGTTGAGATTGCCAATAGTGGCGATAGCAGCATTAGTTTAGATGGTTACTCATTGGCGAAATCTGCCAATGGCAACGGATCATGGGGTGCCACTTTACCTTTAGATGGACACGTTTTAGCACCCGGTGAAGTACTCGTGGTCGCACATTCTAGTGCGAGTGATGAGATTAAAGCTCAAGCTGACATCATTAATGCCTCTATCGCCAATCATAATGGTGACGACCCGCTGGCTATCTTGAATTCAGACGGCTCGGTACATGATGTTGTTGGTTTGATGGGCGATGTGGACTGGGGCAAAGATGTTACTTTGGTTCGTGCGACACAAACACCTTCTGCGACGTTTGATGCTTCACAATGGGTATCGCTACCAAAAGACAGCATTGAAGGCCTAGGTTCACTAGACAGCGTTGAACTGCCAGAAGCGTTCACTTGTACACAAGATGGCTCTGATCCAGTATTCACCACCATTCAAGAAATCCAAGGTGAGGGCGCTACATCGCCATTCATCGATGGCTACCCGTACATCACCGACGATGAATATTTCGTAAAAGGTGTGGTAAGTGCGGTAACAACAGGCCTAACTAAAGGCTTCTACCTGCAAGCACTTGAGGATGATTTCAACTCAAGCACTTCTGAGGGTCTATTTATTCATACCAACCAGTCGAGCTCAGAGCTAGTAGCCGGTGATGTAGTGTGTGTGAAAGGCAAGGTTCAAGAATACTACAGCCACACTCAGCTGAAAGTAGAAAACAACCAATGGCTAAAACAGGGCGAGCAGCAGGCACCTGAAGCTACGGCGATTGAAGTGCTAGACAGTGACGAGAACTTCGCTGCAACGCTTGAACGCTACGAAGGCATGTTGGTGAAAACAACCGAAGCGCTTGATATGCGTGTGACGCGTACCTTTGGTTATGACTACGCAGGTCGTCGTAACAACATGGTACTGGCGCATGAGCGTATTAACATGCAGCCGAACCAGCTTTTCGCCGCGGGATCTGACGAAGCGAAGCAGCAAACTGAAGACAACGCAGACCGCCGTCTTTTCGTTGAAACCGATCAAAAAGCGGCTGATGGACAAGTCCCTTTCTACCCAGATTTTGGCCGCACTGATATCGACCAAGATGGTTCAACAGAAGATTACATCCGCATTGATGACACCATTGTTGGCCTAGAAGGCGTGCTGACTTACAGCTACGGTGAGTACCGTTTAATTGCGACTAACCAGATCTCGGCTGAAAACTATGTGCGTAACGATCCGCGTACCGACAAACCAGACATGGATGAAGGCGACCTACGTATTGCGACCTTCAACGTATTGAACTACTTCAACTCTCCATTTGGTGGCGACGCGAATCAGCACGGCAATAACCGTGGCGCGAACACCATCACTGAGTTTGAGATGCAGCAAGAGAAGATTGTGAACGCGATCCTTCGTCTAGACGCTGACATCATTGGTTTGATGGAAATTGAGAACAACGGCTTTGGTGAAGGTTCTGCCATTCAACAGCTTGTGAATCAGTTGAATGATCGCATTGAGCGTAAGAAAGACCGTTATACGTTTGTCGCAGTTGATTCAAATGAAGATGGTGTAACCGACGAGATGGACTCGATTGGTACTGACGTAATCACAACGGGTGTCATCTATCGCAAGAAGGTAGTGAAGCTTAAAGACAGCCGCGTTATCGCGATGCCAAGCCAGCAAGCACCAGAGGTGTTAGACGATTCAGGTAAGGTGATTGAAGATGGTAAGAACTACCAGCGTGACTCGTTAGCGCCAACCTTCAAGGTTAAAGGTACCAAAGAGAAACTCACCGTAGCGATTAACCACTTTAAATCGAAAGGATCTAAGTGTTGGGAAGATGCAGCACCGGTTGAACAGGGCGGTCAAGGTGGTGTTGATGCCGACAAGCAAGGCTCATGTGAGAACTTCCGCGTAGCTGCGGCGGTGGCACTGGGCGAAGCACTCGATGGCATTGAAGGTCATAAAGTGATTCTGGGTGATATGAATTCGTATGGCATGGAAGATCCAATGTTGGTGCTAACGGATTACTCTGAAGAGAAATACGGAAAGCAAATTAAAGCGGCGCGTAACACTTACATTGATGGTGTTGAACAGTTTGGTGATAGCGGTGCGGTGATTACTAAGAACTACGGTTACATTAATGCTGTAGCTCAAAAGCACCCAGACAGCTGGAGCTACTCATACAATGATGAAGTTGGCGCTCTAGACCACCTGCTGATCAGCGAAAGCCTGAAAGATAGGGTTGTCGATGCTACCGATTGGCACATCAATGGTGGTGAGTCGACGTTGTTTGACTACAACGAAGAGTACAAAGGTGACCTACCTAAGTACCAAGATCACTTCCGTTCATCGGATCATGATCCTGCCGTTCTTGAGCTAAGAGTAGGCGGTTCATTTGGCTTCGGTGCTCTTATGTCACTATTTGGCTTAGCAATGTGGCGTCGTCGCAAGTAGCTCAATCACAAATAGATTGGCTTGCTATACAAGCAGGCCAATTCAGATAACTTAAGGCTATCTGTAAACAATTAAGGTCAACTTAGGTTGGCCTTAATTATTGGCGAAATGCAGTTTCCACTTGCCTTTCGCCATGGGTATTGCACAATACCGCCCCTATATCTCCCAATCATTTAGTATTTAGCAAACGATTTCGACCCATGTTACTTATCATCGATAACTACGACTCTTTTACCTATAACTTGTATCAGTATTTCTGTGAGTTAGGGGTAACTGTAAAAGTTGTTCGCAACGATGAGATTGATATTGCGGGCATCGAAGCGCTAAATCCTAGCCATCTTGTTATCTCGCCGGGCCCATGTACGCCCGATGATGCGGGAATTTCGCTGCAGGTGATTGAACACTTCGTTGGTAAGCTGCCGATCTTAGGTGTGTGTCTTGGTCATCAAGCCATTGCTCAAGTCTTTGGTGGTGAAGTGGTGAGAGCCAGACAAGTGATGCACGGTAAAACCTCGCCTATTCGTCATAACGGGAAGAGTGTTTTTCAAGGTCTCAATAACCCTCTGACTGTGACTCGTTACCACTCTTTAGTGGTGAAAAACGGCACATTACCAGACTGTTTTGAGCTGACGTCTTGGACGGAATTTGAAGATGGTAGCATGGATGAGATCATGGGTTATCAACACAAAACCTTGCCGATTGATGCCGTCCAATTTCACCCTGAATCGATTAAAACAGAGCAAGGACACCAGCTTCTCGCTAACTTCCTAGCACGCTGAGTGTTTAAATTTGACTCTTTCTCCGTCTAAATAAGCCAGTTTAACGTATTCCATTACCCGTTAAGCGTTTAAATTCGGGCGCTACGCGTCTTCATCCCTCTGACGCCGATCACTTTTTATAACATTTCTCCCTCGTCAGGCTAAGTTTTTAGCCTATGCAAAATTATTCGCGTTATTTCGTCTCGAACCCAATATACCGCAATGCCAGTAAGGCTTTGCTGTTGCTGGTTATACGTTTAGGTAAAAAAAGCTTCATAAAACAGATTAATTGATGCATAAATAGTCATAGGTAGTGACGTTTAGCTGGTTGTAAGGGATGGCTAAAGAATAATCTACTATTGAAAAGGTTAATTAAATGTAAATATAATGCTGCAGCGGGATTATGGCGAGACAAAATATCTTTGTCTAACTTATGAACCATTACGCTTATTTGCGAAGCTTGCGGTATCGAGAAGGAATGTACGATGACAGTGGAAAATAAAGTAGAACGTAGTCTGTTTAATGAGGTGATGGTGCCTTGTTATAACCCAATGGAAATGATCCCAGTAAAAGGGGAAGGCGCACGCGTTTGGGACCAACAAGGCCGAGAGTATATCGACTTTGCTGGTGGTATCGCTGTGAGCTGTTTGGGTCACTGTCACCCAGCAATGGTTAATGCTGTTACCGAGCAAGCAAACAAGATTTGGCACCTAAGTAATGTAATGACTAACGAACCTGCACTGCGTCTAGCGAAGAAGCTAACTGACGTATGTTTTGCAGAAAAAGTATTCTTTGCGAACTCTGGTGCAGAAGCGAACGAAGCAGCACTTAAGCTAGCTCGTCGTTGGGCTGCGGATGTTCACGGTCCTGAGAAATCTGAAATCATTGCATTCAAACAAGGTTTCCACGGTCGTACTTTCTTTACTGTAACCGTTGGTGGTCAAGAAGCTTACTCAGATGGCTTCGGTCCAAAACCTGGCGATGTAACTCACCTACCTTACAACGATATTGCCGCTCTAGACGCGCATATCTCTGATCGCACTTGTGCCATCATGATGGAACCTCTGCAAGGCGAGGGCGGTATCATCTCTCCAACGGCTGAGTTCGTGAATACGGTTCGTGAACTGTGTGACAAGCACAATGCATTGTTGATTTTTGATGAAGTACAAACAGGTAATGGTCGTACTGGTAACTTCTATGCTTACCAAGGTCTGGGCGTGACGCCAGACATTCTAAGCACAGCGAAGTCTCTAGGTGGCGGTTTCCCTATCGGCGCAATGCTGACGACGTCTGAACTGGCTACACACCTTAAGGTTGGTACGCACGGTTCTACATACGGTGGTAACCCACTGGCGTGTGCGGTAGCTGAAGCAGTGGTTGACGTAGTTAGCCAACCTGAGACTCTAGAAGGCGTAAAAGAGCGTGAAGCGCTATTCCGTGATGGTCTAACTAAGATTAACGACAAATACCAAATTTTCAGTGAGATTCGTGGTAAAGGCCTATTGTTAGGTGCTGCACTGAATGACGAATGGCAAGGGCGTGCGCGTGACGTATTAGTAGCAGCAGGCGAGCAAGGCCTAATGGTACTGGTTGCGGGTGCAAACGTGGTTCGTTTTACGCCATCACTGGTTATCACTAAACAAGAAATTGAAGAAGGTTTATCAAAACTAGACAAAGCAATCGCTACGCTAGTTTAGCCTGAGCGGCGTCATAGGAATGATCGCCAATAGAGCGATCCCATGACGTTCTGCTAAAGGCCCAAGCTTCTGGTTTTGGGCCTATTTTGCATCTGGAGGGAATATTGATGCTAGTTGTTCGCCCAATAAAACTGTCTGATTACGATGCGCTGCACACCTGTGCAGTTGAATCAGGACATGGATTCACATCTCTTCCGGTTAACGAAGAACTGTTAACCAATCGTATTACTCACTCTGAATACAGCTTCGCGAAACAAGGCGTGACCGAGCCCGGTGATGAAGGCTACCTGATGGTTGGCTACGATACCGAAACCGGAGAAGTGGCGGGTACGACCGGCATAGAAGCCTCGATTGGCTGGGATGTGCCTTTTTACTCGTACCACATCAGTAAAGTGGTTCACTCTTCACAGCGCCTTAAAGTGAATAACGTGGTTAAGCTGTTGACGTTTGGTAATAACTACACAGGCTGCAGCGAAATTTGTACGCTGTTCTTACGTCCTGATTACCGCAAAGGCTTAAACGGTCGACTGATGTCTAAGTGTCGTTTCCTACTGATGGCTGAGCACCCAGAGCGTTTCTCAAAAACGATCTTTGCTGAGATGCGTGGTGTATCAGATGCGGAAGGCAATTCTCCTTTCTGGCAATGGCTGCAAGAACATTTCTTCTCGATTGACTTCACGCTTGCCGATTACCTAACCGGTATTGGTAAGAAAGGCTTCATTGCTGACCTAATGCCTAAGCTACCTATCTACGTGAACCTACTGAGCAAAGAAGCTCAAGCGGTGATCGGAGAGGTACATGACAATACGCGCCCTGCACTTAAGTTGCTGGAACGTGAAGGTTTCACCAACCGTGGTTATGTCGACATCTTTGATGCAGGCCCAACGGTTGAGTGTGATCTAAGAAACATCGAATCTGTGCGTCACTCAATTCGAGCACAGGTTCAAATTGCAGAGCACTCTAGCTCTAAAGACTTCCTAATTGGTAATACCTCGTTTGAGAACTTCCGCGCAGTAGCCGCGAAAGGTGCGTATGACCAAGCAAGCGACACAGTGATTTTATCATCTGAAGTAGCGAGCGCTCTTGAAGTAAAAGAAGGCGAATTCGTTCGCATGTTGGCTCAGTAAGAGCGGCGATTATCTGTCGAAGATTTTAAGGATAGAAGTATGACTCAGTGGATAGCAGGACAGTGGGTGGCAGGTCAAGGTGACGCCATGACATCAGTAAGCCCATACAACAATGAAGTAGTGTGGCAGGGTGATAGCGCAACACCAGCGCAGGTTGAATCTGCAGTAGCAGCAGCTCGTGAAGCCTTCTTGGTTTGGAAAAAATTGAGCTTTGCAGAGCGTGAAGCGATCGTGTTGAACTTTGCTGAGAAGGTAAAAGAGAACAGCGAAGAGATTGCACAGATTATTGCAAAAGAGACGGGTAAACCGATTTGGGAAACTCGCACTGAAGCGGGCGCGATGGCAGGCAAAATTGCTATCTCTATCCGTGCTTACCACGAGCGTACAGGTGAAGCTTCACGTGAAGCGGCTGGCAACCAAATTGTACTTCGTCACCGTCCATTGGGCGTGATGGCGGTATTTGGGCCTTACAACTTCCCTGGTCACTTACCTAACGGTCATATTGTTCCAGCTCTGCTATCGGGCAACACCGTAGTATTCAAGCCTTCAGAGCAGACACCTTGGACGGGTGAATTCGCAATGAAGCTATGGCAAGAAGCGGGTCTTCCTGCTGGCGTAATCAACCTAGTGCAAGGCGCTAAAGAGACAGGTATCGCACTGGCTGATGCTAAAGGTCTTGATGGCGTGCTGTTCACAGGTAGCGCTAATACTGGGCATATCCTTCACCGTCAATTCGCGGGCCAACCGGGCAAGATGCTGGCACTAGAAATGGGCGGCAACAACCCTATGGTGATCAGCGACCAATACGGTGATGCAGACGCAACGGTATACACTATCATCCAATCGGCGTTCATCAGTGCTGGTCAGCGTTGTACATGTGCTCGTCGCTTGTATGTTCCAATAGGAGATAAGGGCGATCAACTACTGGATAAGCTCGTTGCTGCGACCTTGAAAATTCGTGTCGATCAGCCATTCGCTGAGCCAGCACCCTTCATGGGCCCACAGATCTCTGAAGCTGCGGCTAAGTTCATTCTGGACGCACAAGCGAATCTGCAATCGTTAGGCGGTGTAAGTCTAGTAGAAGCAAAAGCGGGTCAAGCGGCGTTTGTTTCTCCTGGTATTATCGACGCAACCAACATTGCTGAACTGCCGGATGAAGAGTACTTTGGTCCATTGCTACAAGTGGTCCGTTATCAATCGCTAGAGCAAGCGGTTGAGCTAGCTAACGACACACGCTTTGGTTTATCTGCTGGCTTAGTATCAACAGATGATTCTGAATGGGAATACTTTGTTGACCATATCCGTGCGGGCATTGTTAACCGTAACCGCCAGCTAACAGGCGCAAGTGGCGATGCTCCATTTGGTGGTCCAGGTGCTTCGGGCAACTTACGCCCAAGTGCTTACTACGCGGCTGACTACTGTGCTTACCCTATGGCTTCAATGGAAGGTGGCGAAACTCAACTTCCGGCAACGTTTAGCCCAGGTATTGAGCTTTAATTTAGGCTAATGAGTCTTAGGCTTATGCGTTAAGTTTGAAATAGGAAGCGGTGCTATCGCTTCCTTTTTCCATCACGCCCAACACCTAGATTGGGCGGTAGATAATAATAGAAAAGTATGTCACAGGCTGATGGCTGCTGACTCTGTGTCTCAGCCTCTCCCTTTCTAATCCAAATTACTAGCTTGCTAGAACCTCTGACAAGGAGTCACCATGACGCCCGATCTACTCTTTAAATCACTTTGGGACGATTACATTCACAGGCTTTGTCCATCGGCTGAGAAAGTACATCACTTGCTGAAAGAAGACGAAGCGCTGATTAATGATCACATTGCATTGCGTACTTTCAATGTTGCTCCTTTGGGTATTGAAACATTAGCGAAGCCTTTCCTAGAGTTAGGCTATAAGGCGTGTGGCGACTACTTGTTTGAGAGCAAGAAGTTGGTGGCTAAGCATTACGAGCACCCAGATCCAAAACAACCAAAAGTGTTCATTAGTGAGTTGAAGGTAGAAGAGTGTTCAAGTGACTTGCAACAGATCGTTGCTAAGTTGGTTGAGCAAGTGGACTCAAGTAAGCTTCAAGGTCATGAGTTCTTGTTTGGTGGTCGTCTTTGGGATTTGAGCTTCGCTGACTTCCAAGTACTAGCGAAAGAGAGCGAATACGCGTCTTGGCTCGCGGCTCATGGATATGGTGCAAACCACTTTACGGTGAGTGTGAACCAGCTAAATGAATTTGATGAAGTGCAGGCGGTGAATGACTACCTGAGCGAGTCAGGCTTCACGATCAATGCATCTGGCGGTCAGGTTAAAGGCTCTCCAGAGGTCTTATTAGAGCAATCATCAACAATGGCAGACAAAGTCCCAGTTTCATTTGTTGAAGGCAATGAGATGATTCCTGGCGGCTTCTATGAGTTCGCTAAGCGTTATGCGATGGTCAACGGTGAGCTTTACACAGGTTTTGTTGCAGCATCAGCTGACAAAATCTTTGAGAGCACCAACGGTTAACAAAAGGTACAAGCACGGACTTTGTCCTAGAGATTCGAGTACGCTTCGCTTCGAGGAAGTTTACAAATAGGATTCTGTGAGTTTTTATCGTATCTCGCATCTGCTCTCTGGGTCTTCAGAAAACAAAAAAGCCACCAAATTTGCATTTGGTGGCTTTCAAATTTTAGGCTCAGTTAATCGAGATTAACGAGTGCCATATACCACGATAGTTTTACCGTGTGCAGAAATTAGGTTCTGCTCTTCTAGCATCTTCAAGATACGACCAACGGTCTCACGAGAACAACCAACGATCTGGCCAATCTCTTGGCGAGTGATCTTGATTTGCATGCCGTCAGGGTGAGTCATTGCATCTGGTTGTTTTGCTAGGTTTAGTAGCGTTTGTGCGATACGACCAGTTACGTCAAGGAACGCTAAGTCACCAACTTTTTGGCTAGTTACTTGTAGACGGTTTGCCATTTGCGCTGATAGACGCATTAGGATGTCTGGGTTCACTTGGATAAGTTGACGGAATTTCTTGAAAGAAATTTCAGCTACTTCACAAGGAGATTTTGCACGAACCCAAGCTGTACGCTCTTGGTCTTCTTCGAATAAGCCTAGCTCACCGATGAAGTCGCCTTGGTTTAGGTAAGAAAGAATCATTTCCTTACCTTCTTCGTCTTTGATAAGAACTGCCACAGAACCTTTAACAATGTAGTACAAGGTTTCTGCCTTTTCACCAGCATGAATCAAAGTACTTTTTGATGGGTACTTATGAATATGACAGTGTGAAAGGAACCACTCTAATGTTGGATCGGTTTGAGGTTTACCTAGAACCATAATATCTCACTTCCTCTGCAGGGTATGCTTGCCGCTTTCCGTATTTTAGCTAAGCCTGGATTGACTTGTAGGATAAGAGCACTCGTTGAGCGCTGCAAGCTATCTTGTGTTTCGTTTAAGAATAGTATCCTTTTTCAGGTACTATTTCTTGATTTTAATCGTGACCAAGCTACGATTTTTTACGCAAAATTGTGCACATGATCACGGTATGAAAAGTAATCAACCAGAATGGTGCTCTGTTAACCAATTTTTCCGGTTTCGATGAGTTGTTGTAGGATCGGCCTTACAATGAGCTCCATAGCAAAACTCATCTTCCCTCCTGGTACCACAAGCGTGTTGTGGCGAGACATAAATGAGCCATCAATCATAGCTAAAAGGTAAGGGAAATCGACGTTTTTGATGCCGCGCAAACGTATAACAACGAAGCTTTCGTCTAAACTTGGGATCCCTTTAGCGTTGAGAGGGTTTGATGTGTCTACCGTTGGAACACGCTGAAAGTTGATGTGAGTACGCGAAAACTGAGGAGTAATGTAGTTAAGGTAATCATCCATCGAGCGAACAATCGAGTCCATTACTGCTTCACGAGAATGACCACGATCGCGTGTGTCGCGAACGAATTTCTGGATCCATTCTAAGTTGACGATAGGTACCATGCCGATCAGCAAGTCGACGTGTTGAGAAACATTGATATCGCCATCAACCACACCGCCGTGCAGGCCTTCGTAAAACATCACATCTGAATTTTCTGGGATCTCTTGCCATGGCGTAAAGGTGCCTGGCATTTGATTGTAAGGAACGGCTTCATCGAACGTGTGCAGGTAGCTACGTACCTTGCCTGTACCTTCGTTACCGTATTTACGGAAGAACTCTTCTAGCGCACCAAAGTCGTTGGCTTGAGGACCAAAGTAGCTGATGTGCTTACCTTGCTCGCGCGCTTTACGGATCTCGACATCCATCTCTGGGCGAGTGAAGCGATGGAAACTATCCCCTTCAACCCAAGCGGCCTTCACGTCCATCATATTGAACATTTTACGGAAGGCTTCTGAGGTGGTGGTGGTGCCGGCTCCAGATGAACCCGTCACCGCAATAATTGGATGTTTAGCGGACATGACAACCCTTGTCTTTTGAGTAACTTACTTGTTAGCAATCGTTTACCACTATAACACGGCTCCTTTATGAGCGCAGCTTAGAAGCGTTTTGTGACTTGAATATCAACGGTTTCATGGAGCTCAGAAAACACAATGCTGACTTCTCCTGAAGCTAATTGATGTTTCACTTGATCAATCTTGTTTTGCAGTGAAACCTCTACGTCGCCGTAGTCTGTGCCTTCACGCAGCACGAACTCTTTGATGAGGTTTTCCAGTGTCTCTGGCGCAATGTCTTGCCATGGGATGATCATAAATACTTCTCTCTTTTATGTTCATAAATAGGTTTATTGATGTAGAAATGCGTGTGCTTAGTATTGTTTTACTTCTATTTACTAAGGCTCGGTCATTATGCCGAATCTTGGATACTTTCATAGTAGGCAGGCAAGGCTTCTTCTAACCAAAACCTTGGCTTGAGTGTACTGCCAGTAATAAACCCAACATGGCCGCCTTTTTGAAACAGTCGATAATCGATGTTATCGGGCAGAACAAATTTTGGGATCACATCATCGGTCATGAAAGGGTCGTCTTTGGCATGAATGATCTGAGTCGGTAGTTTGATCTTATTGAGCTTAGGCAGAGCAGAACATTGCGCATAATAATCTTGGGCATTTTTGAAGCCGTGCAGAGGCGCAGTGATTCGTTCATCAAACTCATACAGTTTGGTGATGTTCTTGATGGCTTCAGCGGTGATGCCAAGTTTTTCCTGCAGCAGGTTAACCTTTTTTAGCGCATTCGATTTTAGAGAGTTGAGCAGATACTTCTTATAGAGCTTGGAGAAACCACGCTCAATACGACTAGAGCAACACGCTAAGTCAAAAGGAGCAGATACGATGGTCGCCGCCGACAGCAATGGGTCGTCTGCGTACTCAGCCAAATAGTTCGCCAGCATGTTTCCACCTAAAGATATGCCAACCGCAACCTTAGGGTTATTCGGAAACTGGGCGTGCAGGTGTCTTAGAAAAAAGCGCGCATCTTCGACTTCACCTGAATGGTAAGCGCGAGCCAGGCGATTGGGTTTTCCGCTGCAGCCTCTGAAGTGCATCATCACGGACAACCAACCATCTTTAGCAAACGCATTCATTAATCCATTGGCATAAGGGCTCTCAAAGCTACCTTCTAAACCGTGGAATAGAACGAATATCGGCTTGCTACTGCGATCATTTTTATTTGAGGTGTCACCGTCTGGTGATTCGCTCCAAGCAAGATCAAGAAAGTCACCATCGGGTGTTTCTAAGGTTTGCCAGTGAGGATGAAACAGCGCCTGCTTCCTAATAAACCGTGGCACTAAGGTTTGTAAGTGCGGATTAGAGAGACCAGCAGCTGCGGTAAATATTGTCATAAAAACGATCCATGCTTCTTTATACGGGTTTTGATAACGTGTTGAGTTTGTAACGAAACGCCCACGTTTTTATTTGAGCTTGGTTGATTCTCGGTATAAGCGCAAGGGTTTCACTTATACGAGATACAAAAACAGACTATGGGTAACCGTTTGAATAATATCAAGGTTAAGCTTGGATCTTGATTGAATAAAAGGGAAAGAGAACGAGCTAGGGCTGTGGTGCTGGTTCAGAAAAAGCGTCGCAGAGGTTTTCAGCCCCTAATAAACGACAGTACTGAAAAGTGAGCGGTGATTGCTGGTTAGCGTACAGTTGTAGGGAGTTTATACAGTCGACCAGATCGGACTGTTGTTGCTTTTCAAGCTGTAACTCAAACTTTAGCGCTTCACGGTATAGAGAGTCGACAACGTGTGCTTTGAGATGTTTACGTAGCTCTCGATAGCTATGAAGCAGGGTTTCAGAGCGGCTTAAACACTGTTGAACTTTATGCCACTCTTCTTCAGCAAAAGACAATTGCTGCTCATCAAGCCATTTGAGCAGCAGCAGTAGATTGACGTTGCCGTGGAACTGGTTTTGCAAAGCTAAGCACGCATCCTTTACACCGCGCACACTGTAATACTGAAGGCTAAATTGCCATAGTCGTTCCAGTGTTAGTGATATTGGGGCGTGCTCTGGGCTCATAAGCTATCCATATCCTGTTCCATCTGCTCAAGCTCTTCTTGAGTGGACATCCAATCCATTTCAACTTCTTCTAGCTGTGACTTACTGCTCGCTTGGAGAGCGAGTACTTTATTCAGTTTAGCCTTATTTTCAGCTTCATACAGTGATGTGTCGGATAATTCTTGCTCAGCTTCTTCAAGAGCCTGCGTTAATTTATCCATCTGCTTTTCAAATTGAGTGAGCTTTTTACGAAGTGGTGCCGTCAGTTTACGGAACTCGGCTTCTTTACGTTTCTGCTCTTTTTTCGCTGCTGCACTGTTGGCGCCGTCTTTGGCTGGTGCCAATGCTTGTGCTTCTTTGCGCTCAACTTTCTGTTGCTCGGTTAGCCACTTGTAGTAATCGCTTAAGTCACCATCAAACGGTGCGACTTGGCGGTCGTGTACAAGGTATAAATCATCGGTAGTTGCACGCAGTAGGTAACGGTCGTGCGATACGATAACCATTGCGCCTTCAAACGTCTGCAGGGCAAAAGTCAGCGCTTGACGCATGTCGAGATCCAAGTGGTTGGTTGGTTCATCGAGTAGCAACAGGTTCGGTTTTTGCCATACCAGTAGCGCCAGAACTAAACGCGCTTTTTCACCACCAGAGAAGGGTGCCACTTTATCGAGCGCTTTTTCACCTTGGAAACCGAAGCTACCTAGGTAATCACGCAATTGTTGCTCGGTGTGTTTAGGGGCAATCTGCATCATGTGCTGCAGCGGTGTTTCTTCTGGGTGCAACGTTTCTAACTGGTGCTGTGCAAAGTAACCAATCTTAACGCCTTGCGAATAACTCAGTTCACCGCCTTGCTGTTTAAGTTCGCCAGAAAGCAGTTTAATCAGTGTTGATTTACCAGCACCATTTCGACCAAGTAGACCAATACGGCTACCCGGTACTAGGTTCAGGCGAATTTTCTCTAGAATCAGATTGTCATCATAGCCCGCTGATACTTCATCCATCATCATGATTGGATTTGGTAGCGCGTCTGGTTCTCTAAACTCAAAGCTGAATGGATTATCAAACTGAGCAGGCAGCACTTGTTCCATTTTCTCTAGCGCTTTAATACGGCTTTGCGCTTGGCGAGCCTTTGAAGCTTTGTAACGGAAACGGTCAATGTAGCTCTGCATGTGAGACATCTGTTTCTGCTGCTTTTGGTACATCGCTTGTTGCAGAATCAGTTTTTGCGCTCGTTGGGTTTCGAACGATGAGTAGTTACCCGTGTACTCATTGAGCTGTTGGTTTTCAACGTGCACGATGCGGTTGACGATAGGGTCTAAGAAGTCTCTATCGTGCGAGATAAGCACTAGCGTGCCAGGGTAGCTTTGTAACCAACGCTCTAGCCACATTACTGCGTCTAAATCCAAGTGGTTGGTAGGCTCATCGAGTAGCAGTAGGTCACTGCGACACAGTAGGGCTTGCGCTAGGTTCAAACGCATACGCCAACCACCTGAGAATTGAGTCAGGTTCCATGTCATTTGTTCTTGGCTAAAGCCTAGGCCATCCAGTAACTCGGCAGCACGTGCCTTTATGCTGTAACCACCAATGGTTTCAATCTTGCCGTGGATCTCTGCTACCAATGTGCCATTGTCGGCTTGTTCAGCTTTCTCTAGTTGATCTTCAAGGCCGCGGTATTCACGGTCACCATCAATCACGTATTCAATTGCTGTTCTTTCTAATGCAGGGGTTTCTTGAGCAACCCAAGCCATTTCCCAATGGGCAGGTTTGCTGAATGAGCCCGCATCAATAGACAGTTCGTCCTTAATTAAGGCGAATAGCGTAGATTTACCACAGCCGTTTTTACCAACCAAACCGATCTTGTCGCCAGGGTGAAAAGTCGCAGATGCTTGGTCGAGGAGTGGCTTACCGCCGCGTAGCAATTGAATATCAGAGAAAGTAATCATAATTGAAATAGCATAGAAATTAGAGGTGAACAGACGCCTGCATAGTAGGCTGAAACCAGATAAAAGTCGATCACAATGCAATTTGCGTTATGATGCCAATAACATATTAATAACTTTTGCTTAAATTCTTGTGGCCTTGCCACCGTTTAGCCCTCAAAGGAATGTTTCAAAGGAATGAGTAATACTCCCTCGACAGACAAAGTCGTGCCAAAGGTGTTGATCATCTACGCGCACCCAGAGCCGCAAACCTCTATTGCTAACCAGATGATGGTTAAGAAGGTAGAGTCGCTCGGTCATGTCAAAGTTCATGATCTCTACGCCATCTACCCTGACTTCTTTATTGATGTGCCTTATGAGCATGAATTGCTCCTTCAGTACGATGTGATCGTGTTTCAGCATCCTCTGTTCATGTATTCCTGTCCTTCATTGTTAAAAGAGTGGTTTGATCGCGTGTTAGGCAAGGGCTTTGCTTTTGGTGAGCAAAGTGCGCTTAAAGGCAAACACTGGCGCAGTGTGATTACTACCGGTGGTAAAGAAGAGGCGTTTGGTGCCGCAGGTTATAATAAATATCCATTACAAGAGATCTTGCAACCATTCGAGCTCACCGCTGCTTTGTGTCAAATGAACTGGATATCCCCTTTGGTTTTACACTGGGCACGAAATGTCACCGATATGACGCGTTACCAACACGCCGAAGCGTATCGAAATTGGTTGCGAGACCCGCTACAAGATATAGGAGCAGATGATGGCTCTGACTAATGATTTTCTACAAAGTAGCGTTATATTTTTAGCGGCTGCTGTGGTTGCGGTTCCTATCGCACAGCGCGCCGGTTTGGGTTCAGTACTCGGTTACCTATTAGCAGGTGTGGCAATTGGCCCATGGGGGCTGGGCTTAATCAGTGATGTAGAGGCGATTCTGCACTTCTCCGAATTCGGGGTGGTACTGCTGCTCTTCCTGATTGGTTTAGAGCTTAACCCGAAAAAACTGTGGCAGATGCGAGCCCCCATTCTCGGGTTGGGCGGCGCGCAAGTGCTGATCACCACTCTAATTATTACCGCCATCGCCTGTCTATTTGGATTAACCTGGCAAACCAGTCTCGTGATAGGTATGGGTTTGGCGCTGTCTTCGACTGCGATTGCCTTGCGTGTTATTGAAGAGCGAGAGCTCGGCGGCAAAGAAGCAGGGCAGTCGGGCTTTGCAGTACTGCTTTTCCAAGATATCGCTGTTATTCCAATGCTAGCAATGTTGCCTCTACTTGCGGGTAATACCGGCGGTAGCTGGGCTGACATGCTGTGGATGCTGGGTGGCGTGATTGGCCTACTGGTCGGTGGCCACTTCTTGTTGAGACCACTTTTCCGATACGTAGTGATGAGTGGTGTGCGTGAGTTATTCACCGTCGCGGCGCTGTTACTTGTGATTGGTATTGCTGTGATCATGCAACGGATTGGCTTGTCGATGGCATTAGGTACCTTCCTAGCGGGCGTACTTCTGGCTGAAAGTGAATATCGACACGAGCTTGAGATCGCGATTGATCCATTCAAAGGTTTACTGCTTGGTCTGTTCTTTATCTCTGTGGGTATGGCGGTAAATCTAGGTCTACTGGCAGAAAGCCCATTCGCAATACTTATTGCAGTGTCGTCGCTAGTCGTATTGAAAGGTTTGGTGCTGTATGCGCTGGCTCGTATCTTCGGCACTCAAGCTAAAGCACGCAGCCGAATGGCGATGATCCTTAGCCAAGGTGGTGAGTTCGCTTTCGTTATTTTTACTGCGGCGAGTGCTCAAGGCATCTTAAGTGGCGAACAAGTGTCGTTCTTACTGGTGGTTGTGAGCCTTTCTATGGTGACCACGCCATTGATGCTTAAACTGCAAGACCGATTCTTTGCACGTCAGCTTAATCAAATCAGTGAAAGTGCGATGTCTTCGGATGTGGTTGATCGCAGCCCTCGAGTGATTATTGCGGGCTTTGGTCGTTTTGGTCAGATCATTGGTCGTCTGATGTATGCCAACAAGATTCGTATCACTGTCCTTGAAAGTGATGCCAGCCAAATACACATCCTTAGAAAGTTCGGCTACAAGGTGTTTTACGGAGACTCGACTCACCTAGAGCTATTACGCGCAGCCGGTGCTGATAAAGCAGAGGCGATTGTGTTGTGTACTGACTCCCCAGATGAAATCATGAAAACCGTCGATTTATGTAAGCAGCACTTCCCACGCTTAAAGATCTTGGCGCGTGCACGAAGCCGTGTTGAAGCGTATCAACTACTTAACCACGGTGTGAGTAACTATTCGCGTGAAACCTTCCTTGGAGCATTGGATTTAGGTCGTCAAACATTGACTGAACTTGGCATGCATCCATATAAAGCGAAGCGAGCAGAAGCACACTTTAGAAAGTTGGATAATGGTATGCTGAAAGAGTTGCTGCCTCAGCATAACGAAGATGCCGAGTTAGCCCAAAGAGCGAAAGAGGCTCGTAAAGAACTTGAAGAGATCTTTGGACACGAGATGGAAAACGATCACCAATCTCGAAACTATTGGCAGTAGCTTGAAGTGATAACTCATGCTTGAGCTTAGAAATAGAGCTTGGGCATAGAAATAACAGACTATAGAACTAACCTAATAATAAACGCGGTCTCTGCTTAACTTATCAATAAAGTGAGTGGGAAGAACCGCGAATCCAGAGCAGTAAAGGATATGAACGTGAAACAGAAAAAACGCTTTATCGCAGGGGCAAGCTGCCCAAGTTGCAACACTCAAGACACACTCCGTTGGTGGATTGAAAATAATATCGAGCTGGTGGAATGTGTCGATTGTGACTTCACAGAACAGCGTAAACCGAAAACTGTAGAGAAATCTGAACACGCGAATCAAGAAATGATCGGTATTTTTAAGCCAGAATGATTGAGTTTCGTTAATTGATCCCCATAATATCCCGGTACAGAATTTTTCCTAAGCTCAACTGTTCGAGCTTAGTCCAAACCTCCTTGGAGCTCTCATGAAAATTGAAAAGAACGTAGTAGTTAGTGTTGCATATCAAGTGAAACTTGAAGATGGCGTAGTAGTTGACCAATCAACTGCAGAAGCTCCACTAGATTACCTTCACGGTCACAACAACCTAATTACAGGTCTTGAAAAAGAGCTTGAAGGCAAAGTAGCTGGCGACAAGTTCTCTGCAACTGTTACTCCAGAAGACGCATACGGCGAACACAACGACGCACTAGTTCAACGTGTTCCTGCTGACGTATTCCAAGGTGTTGAGCAAATCGAAGTTGGCATGCGTTTCCTAGCGGATACTGACCAAGGTCCAATCCCAGTTGAAGTTACTGAAGTAGATGGCGACGAAGTTGTTGTTGATGGTAACCACATGCTAGCTGGCCAAACTCTAACGTTTGACGTTGAAGTTGTAGCGGTTCGTGAAGCGACTGAAGAAGAAGTTCAACACGGTCACGTACACCAAGAAGGCGGCTGTGGCGGTCACGACCACGATCATGACCACGAAGGCGGTTGCTGTGGTGGCGAAGGCCATGACCACGGTGAAGAGAAAAAAGACGGCTGCTGCGGCGGCGGTAGCTGTGGTTCTCACTAATACCGAATTAACGGTTTAGTTTAAGAATCTTGAAAGCCTCCCTTGTGGAGGCTTTTTGCGTTTAGGAGTCTCGCTTTTTGACCTCGCTTTTCTCTACCAAACTAAGTGTCCGCAAATCTAAGCATTCGTAAAAGTTTGGTTTTCGTTATCAGACATCGAACCATGGATGTGGTATTGATAGCACAACATTATAAGACGACGTCAGTGGAGAGTTTGTATGTCACAGCCTTTTTCAATTGCCATTCATGGTGGTGCAGGAACCATCTTGCGCGAGCAAATGAGCTATGAATTAAAAGCGGGTATTACCGAGGCTTTGGAAAAATCGGTTTTGGCTGGTTATCAAATATTGCAATCGGGTGGTGATGCTCTGGATGCGGTAGTGGCATCGGTTAAGGTGATGGAAGACAGCCCACACTTTAATGCCGGTAGGGGCTCTGTTTTAACGCATGATGAATTTGTTGAGATGGACGCTTCTGTGATGCATGGCCGCGAAATGGATGCAGGTGCTATTGCAGGCGTTCGCCATATCAAAAACCCAATTGAGCTTGCACGTGATGTGATGCGGAAAAGCGACCATGTGTTGCTGATTGGTGAAGGTGCCGAGAAGTTTGCGTTTGAGCATGACTACACCTTTACCGAGCAAGACTACTTCTTTACTGAGCGCCGCTATGACCAACTTCAGTCGATGAAAGAGAAAGGCATCTTTGCTCTGTCTGAAGCGAAATATGATCAGCAGCAAGCTGAGAAATACCCTGACGATAAAAAGTACGGCACGGTTGGTGCGGTCGCATTAGACCAAGCGGGTAACTTAGCGGCAGCAACCAGTACCGGTGGCGTGACCAATAAGAAATACGGTCGTGTGGGTGACTCTCCGATCATTGGTGCAGGAACCATCGCTGAAAATGGCAATGTTGCCGTCTCAACAACCGGGATGGGTGAGTTCTTCCTACGTAAAATGGTCGCCAGTGATGTCGCAGCACGAATGCGTTATCTGAAAGAAGATGTGCACACCGCTTGTGAAACGATCATTCAAGGTGAATTGAAAACCATGGGTGGAGAAGGTGGCTTGATCGCTATCGATGGCCAAGGCGATATACATTTTGGTATGAACAGCTCAGGAATGTATCGTGCAAGCGTTGATACTCAAGGTCGTGTTGAAGTGAAGATTTATGCCGACGACTAAGTTGGTATCGGCTTAATTGGCTTTAGCTTATTCACTGAGATGAAATAAACAAAAGGGCGACAGATAAGTATCTGTCGCCCTTTTAGTTTTCTATGTCCCGTCCTGAAATGTGTTTACACATTGAGGACGAGAAACTAACGATATGCGTCGTTAGATTTAATT
The DNA here is from genome assembly GCF_041468745.1 of Vibrio sp. 10N.286.52.F8. Classification (NCBI taxonomy): domain Bacteria; kingdom Pseudomonadati; phylum Pseudomonadota; class Gammaproteobacteria; order Vibrionales; family Vibrionaceae; genus Vibrio; species Vibrio sp. 10N.286.52.F8. Next base: position 7,775 of record NZ_JBFRJF010000033.1, on the reverse strand, counting down.
GGTTATTTTGAACCGCACTTAATAGTGTGGAGGTGGCGTCTCTTCTGATGCGTCAGCTAGATTAGAGCCATCCATATTTTTTACTTTGCCAACCACGAACTTCATCTGATCTTGCATTCTCGTGATTAACATTTGTTGTTGGCTAAGCGCTTCATTGAGTTCTTCAATGGTCTGTTCTTGGAAAGCTAGCTGACACTCTAGGTCATTTACGCGGCTTTCTAGTTGTTCAACTCGCTTTTCTGTCATCGTTCTTAATCCACATTCCAAGCTTGGGCAATGCCCGCAGAGGTGCCCGATATCACACGGTTCTTATCATCAAAGGCTGCATCATACACTACCGCACGAGGAGGGCGAGCATCTTTTAGTGGCTCAGCATCGTGGCGAGAAATTCGTTTGCCATCCTGAGTATTCCACACACTCACTTGGCTGGATGGCGTGCCCGTCACCAACATGCTGCCGTCATCAGAAAAACGAGCACTCGAAAAAATCAACTGTCGAGACCAGCTTTGCAATTGCGCTTGAGGTTCGCCCGTTTCAAGATCCCAAATCATCGCTTGATTGCCGCCATCAGAGGTAAAAGCCAGCTCGCCATCGCGTTGTAGCGCGACTCGTACTACTCTTTGTTCATGCTCAAAGGTGCGTAATACCAAGCCTGACTCGGTATCCCACAGGTAGGCTTTATAGTCGTTGCCACCTGATAATGCGTAGCGACCATTGGAAGAAAGGGAAACAGAATTAACTTTTTCTCGGTGAGCAAGGAACTCAAGACGGCGTCCGGTGACTAAGTCCACATAGATCGCTTTGCCATTAGACAGGCCAAGCAATACTTTTTCACCATTGCTAGAGATATCGACATCGCGAATTAAGCCATCGGAGATAGACCAAAGCCCTTGTGCTTGAGTCCAAGAGAGGTCCCAAACGGCGAAGTTCATCTGGCTAGCGGTAATGGCAAAACGGCCATTGTCCGAGATACGGATACGCGATACTTGGTTTTCTAACTGGTCTTGTGGACCAAGCTGAGCCAACTCTTGGTCTTCGGCGAGGTCCCAAAGGAGCAGTTGCTTTTGCTGAGAGTAGAGCAGGGCGAAGCGTCCATCTCTGCTGAGTGCAAAGCTGGTGGCACCATTGGGCTCAATTTCCCAACGCTGCTCATCATCTTGGAAGAAAAAGCAACCATTTAACAAGGTGATGACAATTGTACATAGCAATGAGTGGAAAAATATTCGCATCACATCTAATAATCCGGTTTGTGTCGAAAGACATATGACTAGTATATTGTTATAACTAACGTATTCACACCAATCTAATCATTAGATTTGTGCACAATAACCAATGGCTTGGCCATTAATTGGAGAATTCAATGAAATCAGTTTTAAAAGTATCACTGCTTGCCGCAACGGTTATGCTAGCAGTTGGTTGTCAGAAAGAAGAACCAAAGGCAGAAGCTCCACAGGTAGAAGAAGTTAAAGTTGAAGCAGTAAACTTTAAAACAGAAGATGACAAAGCGGCTTACGCAATCGGTGTATCTTTCGCTAACTACCTAAGCACAAGCATTGATAAGCCAAGCGAGCTAGGTATCAACCTAGACAAAGATATGGTTCTTCAAGGTATCGAAGACGTATTCGCAGAGAAAACAGCACTTAACGAAGAAGAAACTCGCGCAGCTCTTGAAGCTCTAGACAAGCGTGTTGCTGAAACGATGCAAGCACAAGCGGCAGAAAAATCTGCAGAAGTGAAGAAAGCCGGTGATGACTTCCGCGCTGAGTTCGCTAAAACTGAAGGCGTTAAGCAAACTGAATCTGGTCTACTTTACCAAGTAATGACTGCTGGTGAAGGCGCTTCTCCAAAAGACACTGATACCGTTCAAGTACACTACAAAGGTACGCTAACAGACGGTACTCAGTTCGACAGCTCTTACGATCGTGGCGAACCAGCAACATTCCCACTTAACCGCGTAATCCCAGGCTGGACTGAAGGCGTACAACTGATGCAAGTTGGTTCTAAGTACAAGTTCGTTATCCCGCCAGAGCTAGCATACGGTGAGCAAGACACACCGACTATCCCTGCTAACTCAACGCTAGTATTCGAAGTAGAACTACTAAACATCGATAACGCTGAAGCAGCTCCTGCACAGTAATATCGGTTAAAAGCCTCGTACTAAAATACGTTGATTGAATAAAAAGCCTAACTTTGAGTTAGGCTTTTTTTATGATTTGAAGATGAGTATTTGATTTTTAAACTTGTTCTAAATCACTAGTTGCAATGTTAGCTAGGTGTGCAATTAAAATTTTCTGATAAACTTACATAAATTTGTTGATTTTTCACACGAAGGTAAGGAATAAGTGACTACTACAGAAACAGTCAATGCAGATGTGTTACTTGAAATGGAATCAGTCCACGTTATGCCATTCAGTGAACACGATAAAATCATTCTAAGATCTTATGAGGCCGTTGTTGACGGTATTGCGAGCCTTATTGGTCCGTTTTGTGAAATCGTTTTGCACTCTTTAGAAGACCTCAATACTTCTGCGATTAAAATTGCCAACGGCGAAAATACAGGTCGTCAGGTTGGCTCGCCGATCACCGATCTTGCATTGAAGATGCTAAAAGATATTGAAGGTTCTAAGCGTAACTTCTCACGTTCATACTTCACTCGCGCTAAAGGCGGAGTGTTGATGAAGTCGATCACGGTTGCTATCCGCAACGGTGAAGACCGAGTGATTGGCCTACTGTGTATTAACGTGAATCTAGACGCGCCATTCTCACAAGTGCTGCAATCGTTCATGCCTACACAAGACGCAGACGAAGCCGCATCATCGGTTAACTTCGCTAGTGACGTTGAAGAACTTGTCGACCAAACGGTTGAACGCACCATTGAAGAAATTAACGCTGACAAATCGGTATCGAACAATACTAAGAACCGTCAGATCGTGATGGAGCTGTACGACAAAGGTATTTTCGATATTAAAGACGCGATCAACCGCGTTGCTGAGCGACTGAACATCTCTAAGCACACCGTGTACCTATACATCCGCCAACGTAAAACAGAGGATGAAGAGGGTTGCTAAGCTATACACTCCTAGTGAATGGGCCAGTCTATGGCTCACAGTCAGCAAGAAGTGCCTACCAGTTTGCCGTGGCTCTGATTAAACAGGGCCACAAACTTCACAGTGTGTTCTTCTATCAAGATGGCGTCAGTAACGGCTCAGACCTTACCGTACCGGCTAACGATGAATTTGATTTAGCTTCTGCTTGGCAAAAGCTGGCTGATGAACACGATGTTAGCCTTGAAACCTGTGTGGCAGCTGCGCTAAGACGCGGAGTGATTAGCTTTGAAGAAGCAGAGCAACATCAACTAAGTGCCTCTAACCTAGCCACTGGATTTACTCAAGCCGGATTAGGGAGCTTATCGGAAGCGCTACTAACGCAAGATAGGGTTGTGCAGTTTTGAGAAAGTTAGCCTTTATATTTAACAGTTTCCCTCATACGACCGCTGCGGGTAGAGAAGGGTTAGACGCCCTGCTTGCTGCGTCCGCATATAGTGAAGACATTGCCGTGTTCTTTGTTGGCGATGGCGTGACACAGCTTCTCAAAGCGCAGCAGCCCGACGAAACACTATCGCGTGACTACATCTCTGCATTCAAACTTATGGACCTGTACGACATCGAACAGGTGTATGTGTGTCAGCGTAGTCTGAGTCAGTTTGGTCTTTCAGCAGACAACCTGCTGATCGATGTGACCACCGTTGAAGCCGACGAGTTAACGCAGAAGTTAGCTCAGTGCCAACAGATACTGACTTTCTAGGGGACGCTATGCTTCATATTGTAAAATCAGTCGACAAACTTAAACTCGCATTGACCTATTCTCAGCCACAAGATCAGTATCTTTTGGTGGAAGATGCGGTGTATGTTTGCCTTCCCAATCATGAGTTATTCACTCAAATCTGCGCAGTAGAGCAGGTGTCGGTGTTAAAACCAGATCTCGATAGCCGAGGTTTACAACTACTTGTCTCAAGTACCATTGATCAAGTTGACTTCGATGGCTTCGTTAAACTGACGGTTTTGAACGACAAATCAGTCACTTGGTAGCTGTGTTTTATCAGTTTGGTTAAAAGTAGACCATCCTGAGCTCTAGACGGCTAAAAAAGATCTGTATATTTCTTGACACACCTCCCACTGCTGAATAGAATTTTGCGTCCCTAATTACGACTTGTGATTAGGGATAGATTTTTCACAAAGCTTACTTTCAAGTAAATTTCAGGAGCTAGTTAATGGCAACTATTAACCAGTTGGTTCGCAAACCTCGTGTAAAGCAAGTTGTTAAAAGCAACGTGCCTGCACTAGAAGCGTGCCCACAAAAACGTGGTGTATGTACTCGTGTTTACACTACTACACCTAAAAAACCTAACTCGGCACTACGTAAAGTATGTCGTGTACGTCTAACTAACGGTTTCGAAGTAACTTCGTACATCGGCGGTGAAGGCCACAACCTACAAGAGCACAGTGTTGTACTAATCCGTGGCGGTCGTGTAAAAGACCTTCCGGGTGTTCGTTACCACACTGTTCGCGGCGCACTTGACTGTGCTGGCGTTAACGACCGTAAACAAGGCCGTTCTAAGTACGGTGTGAAACGTCCTAAGTCTTAATTGATTCTCTTTTTTAAAAAGAAATCGTTAAGTAAGGCCAAACACTATTTTATTTATTATTCTGAAAAGTTTTGGAAAAAACCTGAAGAAGACAACGGAGAATATCCATGCCACGTCGTCGCGTAATAGGTCAGCGTAAGATCCTTCCAGATCCTAAGTTCAAATCTGAATTGCTGGCAAAATTCGTTAACATCCTTATGGTTGACGGAAAGAAATCTACTGCAGAAAAAATCGTTTACACTGCACTAGATTCAATGGCTGAGAAGTCTGGTAAAGACCACTTAGCTGTATTTGAAGAAGCTCTTGAAAATGTTCGCCCAGCGGTAGAAGTTAAATCTCGCCGTGTAGGTGGTTCAACTTACCAAGTACCTGTAGAAGTTCGTCCGGTTCGCCGTAACGCTCTTGCTATGCGTTGGGTAGTTGAAGCTGCGCGTAAGCGTGGTGAAAAATCTATGGCTCAACGCCTAGCTGCTGAAATGCTAGACGCGTCTGAGAACAAAGGTACTGCGGTTAAGAAACGTGAAGACGTTCACCGCATGGCTGACGCAAACAAAGCGTTCGCACATTACCGTTGGTAATACCTTTTTAGTGCTGCAAGGTTCCTTGCAGCACTTCTTTAGTTCCTATGCTTATGCTAGGAACTATTGCTATTTCTAGGGCAAGCAATTTTTAGCGAAGCATCGCTTTTAACGCCTAATCTAGACATAGCAATAGTCCCTAAGTCTCTAATAAGAGGATTCAACCGTGGCTCGTAAAACTCCTATAGAGCAATACCGTAATATCGGTATCGTTGCTCACGTAGATGCAGGTAAAACAACCACAAGTGAACGTATTCTGTTCTATACCGGTCTTTCTCACAAAATCGGCGAAGTTCACGATGGTGCAGCAACCATGGACTGGATGGAGCAAGAGCAAGAGCGCGGTATTACGATCACTTCAGCAGCAACTACTACGTTTTGGCGTGGTATGGAAGCTCAGTTCTCGGACCACCGTATCAACATCATCGACACTCCTGGGCACGTTGACTTCACAATCGAAGTAGAACGTTCTCTGCGTGTACTTGATGGTGCAGTTGTTGTGTTCTGTGGCTCATCTGGTGTTGAACCTCAGTCAGAGACAGTATGGCGTCAAGCTGATAAGTACCAAGTTCCACGTATGGTTTTCGTTAATAAAATGGACCGTACCGGCGCTGACTTCTTGCGCGTAGTTGAACAGATCAAGGACCGCTTAGGCGCAACTCCTGTTCCAATTCAACTGAACATTGGTGCTGAAGAAAACTTCCAAGGCGTTGTCGATCTTATCAAGATGAAGGCAATTAACTGGAATGAAGCTGACCAAGGCATGACTTTCACGTACGAAGATATTCCTGCAGACATGCAAGAAATGGCTGAAGAATATCGTACAGAACTTGTTGAAGCTGCTGCAGAAGCAAATGAAGAGCTGATGGATAAGTACCTTGAAGAAGGTGAACTAACAGAAGCTGAAATTAAACAAGGTCTTCGTACTCGTACCCTTAATAATGAAATCGTACTTGCTACTTGTGGTAGTGCATTCAAAAACAAAGGTGTACAAGCTGTTCTAGATGCAGTTGTTGATTTCCTTCCTTCTCCAGTCGATGTACCTGCAATTAAAGGTATCGATGAAGATGAGAACGAAGCAGAGCGTCACGCAGACGACAAAGAACCGTTCTCAGCGCTAGCATTTAAGATTGCAACAGACCCATTCGTTGGTACTTTAACTTTCATCCGTGTTTACTCTGGTGTTGTTGAAAGCGGTAAAACAGCTTATAACTCTGTGAAGAAACAACGTGAACGCTTAGGTCGCATTGTTCAAATGCACTCAAACAAGCGAGAAGAAGTAAAAGAAGTACGAGCAGGTGACATCGCAGCCATCATTGGCCTGAAAGATGTGACTACTGGTGAAACCCTTTGTGACCAGAACCATAAGATTGTTCTTGAGCGCATGGAGTTCCCAGACCCAGTTATTCAGATCGTTGTAGAGCCAAGCTCTCAAGCTGATCAAGACAAAATGACTATCGCTCTAGGTAAACTAGCAGCGGAAGACCCATCGTTCCGCGTTGATATGGATGCGGAAACTGGCCAGACTCTGATTTCTGGTATGGGTGAACTACACTTAGATATCATCGTTGACCGTATGAAGCGCGAATTTAGCGTGAACTGCAACGTTGGTAACCCGCAAGTGGCTTACCGTGAGACTATTCGTGGTACAGCGAAAGCGGAAGGTAAATTTATCCGTGAACATGGTGGTAAAGGTCAGTACGGTCACGTATGGCTGAAACTAGAACCATCAGAAGCTGGCGAAGGCTTTGTCTTTGTGGATGAAATTGCCAATGGTATCGTACCGAAAGAGTTTATCGCTTCAGTTGCTAAAGGCGTTGAAGAGCAGATGAACAATGGTGTGCTTGCTGGCTATCCAGTTTTGGATATCAAAGCTACACTATATGATGGTTCTTACCATGAAACAGATTCAAGTGAGATGGCGTTTACAATCGCTGCCTCTATGGCTTTCAGAACGGGTGCACTTGAAGCGCAACCGGTTCTGCTTGAGCCTATGATGAAAGTTGAAGTAACTACTCCAGAAGACTGGATGGGTGACGTTGTTGGCGATATTAACCGTCGTCGCGGCATCATCGAAGGTATGGACGAGGGGACAGCTGGCCTGAAGATAATTCGTGCACAAGTTCCGTTGTCTGTCATGTTCGGTTACGCAACTGATTTACGTTCTGCGACACAAGGTCGTGCTTCTTACTCTATGGAGTTTAGTGAGTACGCTGAAGTGCCTAACAATGTTGCAAAAGCAATCATTGCAGAGCGTGGTTAAACAAAAGGAAGGCATTTTTTTTCATTTTTTGAAAGAACAATGCGTCCAAATATTGCGCTAACGAGAGTTGGCGCATAAAATAGCAATTTCTGGCGCGTCTCGCTCAATAATGAACGTGGCGAATCATAACTAGGAAGGAACACGATTGTGTCTAAAGAAAAATTTGAACGTACGAAACCGCACGTAAACGTTGGTACTATCGGCCACGTTGACCACGGTAAAACAACTCTAACTGCTGCTATCTGTACTACTCTTGCAAAAGTATACGGCGGTGTTGCTAAAGATTTCG
>NZ_JBFRJF010000032.1:0-103710 GCF_041468745.1 Vibrio sp. 10N.286.52.F8 | reverse complement strand
GCCTAGTGCGAGGTTTTTTTCGAATCTGAAGTAATGAAAGTTTTAGGGGTGTAGCTCCAATTGGCAGAGCAGCGGATTCCAAATCCGCGTGTTGGGAGTTCGAATCTCTCCACCCCTGCCATATTTAAGGCTCTAGCAGAAATGCTAGAGCCTTTTTAGTTTCTGAATCAAATATAATACACCATTAGCAGAGCAGCGGATTCCCCGACTTGCTAAAACAGCGCGTGTTGGGAGTTCGAATCTCCGGGGTGCCGGCTCAGTCCACCTCTGCCATATAAGAAGCCTCAGCAGAAATGCTGGGGCTTTTTTACGTCTGTTGCTTCTATGAAGCAATGTTGGGAGAACTAGGCGTCTCCCAAGGCTCGCTAGCCCGGTCGAATCTCCGGAGTGCCAGTTCAGTCGCCCCTTGCCATAGCTAGCGTGTCCGGTAGAAATGCTATAGCCTTTTTCTTTTTGTTACTTTAGTTATTCCTATCCACTCGTACCTCTGGAAAGCTATTTGTTGTAACCTTCCGTTTTTAGACTTAGTTGAAAACTAGAGTCTTTCTGCTCAACACTCATTTAATACCGCAGCTTCCGATAATGGCTAAAGTTATTGCTGCTAGGCTCTTAGTCTCATTACTTTTGTTTCAAGATTAAATGGTAAACCCTATGCAATTTATACTTATACAACTGAAGACCGATTTGGTGGGGATGCCCAATAGTGCTAAAGGTGAACGAGTTCTTTGCATGACTTGTCCCTAGTAAGAACTAGAATAGAGCTAAGATCGTTGTTTCACGAGTCTTCTACATAGTTATTAAATTTCTTTTGCCTTCCTTTGGTCTCAGCTCGATCTAGAATTTAGTCTACATAGATGCTTTTGAGTGTGGAATATTTGACGTGTCCAATTTCTAGAGGATACAAAAAAGGCCACCTAAATTAGGCAGCCTAGTTTAATATTATGAGATGTTAATCTAGCTCTTTCTCTGCTTGCTTTGCTTTTTCAATCATAGGAGTAATTGTCGAGCCTTGTACTAAAATCGAGAATACAACTACCGCATAGGTCATAACGAGGATAACTTCTTTTACATCGATGAGCTTCTCTTCAATTACCCAAATGCCAGAAGGTATAGAAAGTGCCATAGCGAGAGCTAAGCCGCCACGTAAACCACCCCAAGTTAGAATTTTTATAGACCATGGGTTATAAGTTCTAAAGCGCTTAAACCCGATATAAGACAAGAAGACACTTAGGTAGCGAGCGCTTAGTACTAGAGGAACGGCGAACGCCATTAAGATCCAGTCTTCTTGGTGGAATTTGAATAGCAACATTGACATACCGATTAGTAAAAACAATACACCATTTAAAAACTCGTCTATTAGCTCCCAGAAATGGTCTAAGTGGTCTTCACTCTCTTTTGAGAATCCGATAAAGCGTGTCCAGTTACCAATCATGATACCTGATACCACCATTGCCAATGGTCCCGATACATGTAGAACTTCAGCAAAGGCATAACCAGCAGTTGGGATACCGATGGTTAATAGTAACTCCATCGAGTGGTCATCTGTATTGCTAATTAAGTAGTGGAATACGAGGCCTAAAGCAAAACCGTAGACAATTCCGCCAATCGCTTCTTGGACAAAAAGCATAGTTACACTGCTGACTGTTGGCGCTTCTGTACCAAATGCGATAGTAAATAGGGTTACGAAGATAACTAAACCAAAACCATCGTTAAATAGAGACTCTCCCTCGATTTGAGTAGAGATTCGTCTTGGCGCATCGAGTTTCTTTACGATGGCTAACACGGCAATTGGATCGGTCGGGGAGATTAGAGAGCCAAAGAGTAAGCAGTAAATTAGATCAAATTGAATACCGATGAACTGACAGAACCCATAGAGCACAAAACCAATAAAGAATGTTGAAAATAGCGTTGCCCCTAATGCGAGTACTGTTATTTCCCACTTTTGGTCTTTTAGGTTTGGTAATTTAATTCCCAACCCGCCTGCAAATAGTAAGAACCCTAATATCCCTTTTAGAAGGAAATCTTCAAAATTGATACTGGCAACGGTCTCTGAGGCAATGTCTGCCAATTGGAACCAATTATTTTGTCCCGCAATGATAATCAATAGAGATAGCATCATTGAACCAGCTGTGATGGCGATGGTTGTCTGCATTTTACCAATTTTTGTATTCACGAAAGCAATAAGCATGGCTGCAGCGGACAAGAAGCATAAGGTGTAATAGACCGACATTGGGATTCCAACATGTAACAAAGTATGAATATGAATTTTCGTTGTCTCATGCTCAAATAGCAAACATTTTTTTGTCATGACTCAGTAATCAATTTCCTTTTTTAGACGTCTAGACTCCTTTTTAATGTGTGATAGGATGGAGGGATAATTAAAGGAATGAGGTTGTACCGTGGGAAGTAATGTAAGGCAAAAGATTGACGCTCTGTTGAAGCAACGAATTTTACTGATTGATGGTGGCATGGGCACCATGATTCAGGATTATAAATTGGAAGAGCAAGACTATCGTGGTGAACGCTTTGCTGATTGGCACAGTGACTTGAAGGGCAACAATGACCTTTTAGTTCTTACACAGCCTAAGCTTATCAAAGATATCCATATGGAGTATTTGGAAGCTGGGGCTGACATCCTCGAAACCAATACCTTTAACGCTACAACCATCGCTATGGCCGACTATGATATGGAAAGCCTTAGTGAAGAGATTAACTTTGCTGCTGCCAAGCTTGCTCGTGAAGCAGCTGATGAATGGACTGCAAAGACCCCAGATAAACCTCGCTTCGTCGCGGGTGTATTAGGTCCAACCAACCGAACTTGTTCTATCTCGCCTGATGTAAACGATCCAGGTTACCGTAATGTTAGCTTTGACGAACTGGTTGAAGCCTATTCTGAATCGACTCGCGCGCTCATTAAGGGCGGTTCAGATTTAATTCTTATTGAAACTATCTTTGATACGTTAAACGCGAAAGCGTGTGCCTTTGCCGTTGAATCTGTTTTTGAAGAGGTGGGTATTGCTCTTCCAGTGATGATTTCCGGTACCATCACTGACGCATCAGGTCGTACCCTTTCAGGACAGACGACAGAAGCATTCTACAACGCCCTTCGTCATGTAAAACCAATCTCATTTGGATTGAACTGTGCATTGGGCCCTGATGAACTGCGTGAGTATGTCGGTGAGATGTCTCGTATCTCAGAGTGCAATGTTTCTGCTCACCCTAATGCGGGTTTGCCTAATGCATTTGGCGAGTATGACCTTTCTCCTGAGGATATGGCTGAACATGTTAAAGAGTGGGCTGAAAGTGGCTTCTTGAACCTAATTGGTGGGTGTTGTGGTACTACTCCAGAGCATATCCGTGAAATGGCTGAGGCCGTTGAAGGTGTAACGCCGCGTCAATTGCCAGACTTACCAGTTTCTTGTCGTCTTTCGGGACTAGAGCCACTGACGATAGCTAAAGAATCTTTGTTCGTGAATGTAGGTGAGCGGACCAATGTCACTGGTTCTGCGCGTTTCAAGCGTTTGATTAAAGAAGAGCTTTACGACGAAGCATTGAGTGTTGCTCGCGAGCAAGTCGAAAATGGCGCTCAGATTATCGATATCAACATGGATGAAGGGATGCTAGACGCCGAGGCGTGTATGGTTAAATTCCTGAATCTATGTGCTTCAGAACCTGAAATCTCGAAAGTACCTGTTATGGTCGATTCTTCTAAGTGGGAAGTTATCGAAGCTGGCCTAAAGTGTATTCAAGGCAAAGGCATCGTTAACTCAATCTCTCTAAAAGAAGGCAAAGAGAAGTTTGTTGAGCAAGCCAAATTAGTTCGTCGTTATGGTGCTGCTGTCATCGTGATGGCGTTTGATGAAGTCGGGCAGGCTGATACTCGAGAGCGTAAAGTCGAAATCTGTACCAATGCCTACAACATTCTTGTTGATGAAGTCGGTTTCCCACCAGAAGATATTATTTTTGACCCGAATATTTTCGCAGTGGCTACTGGTATCGATGAGCATAATAACTATGCGGTTGATTTCATTGAAGCAGTAGGAGACATCAAACGCGATCTCCCGCATGCGATGATCTCTGGCGGTGTGTCGAATGTTTCATTCTCATTCCGTGGTAATAACTACGTCCGTGAGGCTATTCACGCGGTATTCCTATATCACTGTTTTAAAAACGGTATGGATATGGGCATTGTAAACGCTGGTCAGTTGGAAATTTACGATAATGTTCCAGAAGATCTGCGTGATGCTGTTGAAGATGTCGTACTAAACCGTCGTGATGATTCGACTGAAAGATTGCTGGATATGGCGACCGAATACCTAGAGCGTGCTGTTGGTAAGGTTGAAGATAAATCTGCATTAGAGTGGCGAACTTGGCCTGTAGAGAAGCGTTTGGAGCACTCTTTGGTAAAAGGTATCACCGACTTTATTGTTGAAGATACCGAAGAAGCTCGTGTTAATGCCTCTCGTCCTATTGAAGTGATTGAAGGTCCTCTAATGGACGGAATGAACGTTGTTGGTGACCTGTTTGGTGAAGGTAAGATGTTCTTACCACAGGTTGTAAAGTCTGCGCGTGTGATGAAACAGGCGGTTGCCCATTTAGAACCATTCATTAATGCATCCAAAGAAGTGGGCGCAACTAACGGTAAGATTTTGTTAGCGACCGTTAAAGGTGACGTTCACGATATCGGTAAAAATATCGTTGGTGTGGTTTTACAGTGTAATAACTACGAAATTATCGACTTAGGTGTGATGGTTTCTTGCGAGAAGATTCTCAAGGTAGCGAAAGAAGAGAATGTCGACATTATTGGCCTGTCTGGGCTGATTACACCGTCTCTTGATGAAATGGTACATGTTGCTAAAGAAATGGAGAGACAGGGTTTCAAGCTGCCTCTTCTGATTGGCGGCGCAACCACATCTAAAGCTCACACAGCAGTTAAGATTGAGCAGAATTATTCAGAACCTGTTGTATACGTAAATAATGCCTCGCGTGCAGTGGGTGTTTGTACTTCACTACTTTCTGATGAATTGAAACCCGCTTTCGTTGAGAAGCTGGATATCGATTACGATCGCGTTCGAGATCAGCACAATCGTAAGAAGCCTCGTACCAAGCCTGTCACGCTTGAAAGAGCTCGTGCCAATAAAGTTGCTATCGATTGGGATGCGTATACGCCACCGGCACCCGCTAAGCCGGGAGTTCATATCTTCAATGATTTTGATGTGGCAACTTTGCGTCAGTACATCGATTGGACTCCATTCTTTATGACATGGTCATTGGTTGGTAAATACCCTGCAATCCTTGATCATGAGGAAGTGGGTGAAGAGGCAAAACGTTTATTCAAAGATGCTAATGATTTACTGGATCGCGTAGAGAAAGAGAAGCTGCTTGAAGCGCGTGGTATGTGTGCCATGTTCCCAGCGAACAGTGTTGGTGATGATATTGAGGTGTATACCGATGAATCTCGTACCGAAGTTCTAAAAGTTCTACACAATCTTCGTCAACAAACAGAGAAACCAAAAGGCTTTAACTACTGTTTGTCTGATTACATTGCGCCAAAAGAAAGCGGTAAAGCGGATTGGATTGGTGGCTTTGCGGTTACGGGTGGTATTGGTGAGCGAGAGCTGGCTGATGAATACAAAGCGAAAGGCGATGACTACAACGCGATTATGATTCAGGCGGTTGCTGACCGATTGGCTGAGGCGTTCGCGGAATATCTGCATAAAGAAGTGAGAAAGGATATTTGGGGTTACTCGCCAGATGAGAATTTGTCTAACGACGATTTGATTCGAGAGAAATACCAAGGTATTCGTCCAGCTCCAGGTTACCCTGCTTGCCCTGAGCATACAGAGAAAGGCACGTTGTGGGAGTTGATGGATGTTGAAAAGGCAATCGACATGTCATTAACGACAAGCTACGCGATGTGGCCTGGTGCCTCAGTGTCTGGTATGTACTTCTCACATCCTGATGCCCGATACTTTGCTATTGCACAGATTCAACAGGATCAAGTGGATAGCTATGCTGACCGCAAAGGTTGGGATATGTTAGAAGCCGAGAAGTGGTTAGGTCCTAACATTAACTAGTTTGAATCTATGATGAGCTTTGATTCGTAAAGTAAAAAGAGAAAGGGTTGCTGAATAGCAACCCTTTTTGTATTTGTGATTTATCTGTCGATGATAAACGGACTTTCTATTCAAATAATTCTTGGTGAAGTTTTTGAATCGCCAACTTAGAAACAGATTCATTTAGTAAGAAGCACAGGTTGTGTGGGCTTGCACCGTAACAAATCATGCGTAGGTTGAAGTCTTCAAGAGTGCCGAAGACCTGCTTTGCATAGCCTTTGCTTTCACTCATGTTGTTACCAATAAGAGCAACAAGGCATAGGTCGTGTTCAATATCTACAGAACACAGCTCCTCAAGCTCAATGCGAGCGGCTTCAGGTAACTCAGGGGCACCACCAGAGGTATCCGTTTGATCGAGTGTCAGTGAAACACTGATCTCTGAAGTGGTGATAAGATCGACCGAGATCTTATGTTTAGCAAGGATCTCGAATACCTTTGCCAAAAAGCCATAGGCATGGAACATATTAGCGCTACGTAGCGTAACCATGGTTTGGTTGCAGCGTAGGGCAAGCGCTCTAAATAGAGGAGAGCTCTCAACTTCTTGACGAATCCAAGTACCACCTAACTCTGGCGCTTTAGAAGAGCCGACAAATACCGGGATTTGGTGGCGTAGTGCAGGTACTAGAGTCGATGGGTGCAAGATCTTCGCACCAAAGTTTGCCATTTCCGATGCTTCACTAAAGCTGATCTCTGGGATAGGAGAAGCTTTAGGTGCAATACGAGGGTCAGTGGTGTAGATACCCGGAACATCCGTCCAGATTTCTAGACCAATCGCCTGTACAGATTCGGCAATCAGTGCTGCTGAGTAATCACTGCCACCGCGGCCTAAAGTCGTGGTGTTACCTTCGCTATCAGCGCCGATAAAACCTTGGGTAACGACAACTTGTTGTTGGCAAAGTGGAATCAGTTTCTCTTGCGCTAGAGCGGCAATATCTTCTAGTTGAGGTTCGGCTTTACCAAAATCATCATTAGTACGCATCACATCTCTGATATCAAAGCGAACAGCAGGAGTGCCTCGTTCAGAGATGATCTGAGCCAAGATGTGTGTCGACATCAACTCGCCACATGCGACAAGGTGATCCGTCAGTTTAGTACTTGTTTGGAATGATGCGGCCTCTGCAGCGCTCGCAATGTCATCAAGAATGCTGTGGACTTCTTTTTCGATGCTGATTGGATCTGCGAGTTGGTCAAGAATTGCGTTGTGAATGTCCGCTAATTGCGCCATTAGTTCCTGACGACGAGCTTTGTCTTGAACACCATTTGCTAGTTCAACCAGCAAGTTAGTGACACCAGAGCATGCACTACTCACGACCAGTTTCGTGTTTGAGTTGTTTTCAATAATGGCAGCACAACGGCTCATTGCTTCAAAGTTGGCAACACTTGTTCCACCAAACTTAGCGACATTAAAAGAACCAACTACATTAGATGCACTCACGATATATCTCCCACGACTTCCTAAAATAAAATTACGGTTGGGTAATCCAACGTCCGATGTTTTTCGAAGAGAGTTTTAGAGCAAAAAGAGAGGAATTATTAGAATAGTAACCTCAGAAGCTCTTCACCATATAGAAATGGCGACAGTTGACGGGATTCAGCCCGCTCAACCGATAATAAAGGTCCTGCATCCTTTTATTATCTCGGCACTGCTCCCCATAAATGTTTTGTATTGGAAATGCGGTTCCACAAAACATCTGCCTGGGCAGTGCTCCTCTTCTGCTAGATAGCCGTTTCATTGAACGTTTTTGTGGTAACAATGTCAATCCGTAACTTGAGATAATTGAAAAATAATTTTAACAATTATGTGACAGTGGTTTGACCTCAATACTTATGGCTAATTGCTGAGGTAATCAATTTGCTTTAGGGTGGATTGTTCACAACATTAACGTAAGGGATGTACATGTCTAATTTACCACTCACTACTGCTATCGATAGCTTTTATCCACCACACCGAACGTTAATGGGACCTGGTCCTTCAGATATCTCACCTCAAGTGTTACAGGCTTTGAGCCGTCCAACCATAGGTCACTTAGATCCGCTGTTTATTGCGATGATGGACGAGCTTAAACAGCTTCTTAAATACGCTTTTCAGACTGAAAACGAATTTACGATTGCCGTTTCTGCACCGGGCAGTGCGGGTATGGAGACCTGTTTTGTTAACTTGATTGAGCCTGGTGAAAAGGTGATTGTTTGTCGTAACGGTGTCTTCGGTGAGCGTATGCGAGAAAACGTGGTGCGTTGTGGTGGCGAAGCCATCCTTGTTGATGACGAATGGGGCAAGCCCGTTTCAGTTGAAAAGGTAGAACAAGCATTGGCAGAAAACCCCGATGCTGTTGCTGTCGCATTTGTACATGCAGAGACATCAACCGGAGCGTTATCTGATGCTCAAGCTATTTCAGCTATCGCTCGTCAGTTTGGTGCGTTAACGATTGTTGATGCAGTAACGTCTCTAGGTGGTGTGCCATTACTAGTTGATGAGTGGCAGCTTGATGCAGTTTATTCGGGTAGCCAAAAGTGTCTATCTTGCGTACCTGGACTATCTCCGGTTACTTTTTCTCAGCGTGCTGTTGATAAAATGAAAGCCCGCCAAGCGCCAGTGCAAAGCTGGTTCCTAGATCAAAGTTTAGTATTAGGTTATTGGAGTGGCGAAGGTAAGCGTAGTTACCACCACACGGCGCCGGTGAATAGCCTGTATGCTCTGCATGAGTCACTGGTATTGTTGAAAAATGAAGGTCTGGATAATGCTTGGTCGCGTCATTATGCGATGCATCAAGAGCTTAAGGCTGGCGTAGAAGCTTTGGGGTTAAAGTTTGTGGTTGACGAAGAGAGTCGCCTACCTCAATTGAATGCGCTTTACTTCCCTGAAGGGATTGATGAAGCCAAAATAAGAACGCAGTTGTTAGAAGAGTATAATCTTGAAATCGGTGCAGGCCTTGGTTCTTTGGCAGGGAAGGCTTGGCGTATTGGTTTAATGGGTTATGGCGCTCGTAAAGAGAACGTCGCATTGTGCTTAAAAGCACTAAAAGATGTATTAGAATAATTAACCGTAAAATTCGAAAAAAAAGCGCACGAGAGATCGTGCGCTTTTTTTGTGCCTAACTTAAGCCTCCAAAGTCTACCGCTTTAGCTGCATCAATATCACTTGGCAGAAGATACGTTGTTCTCAGCGGCTGAAATTTTCTTATACTGAACTTTTGAAAAATCTCTATTTGGAAATAAGAAGCTTGCTTCGCTCCGAATTTGTTCTGCTTTGCTGTGATCGCCTAAACCCTGATACGCGAGGATTAGGTTACTGTAAAACGCGGGTCTTGGTTTACTCTTTATTATTTCCAAAGACCAATCAACATAAGGCTGAATAAGACTCGGATCAGCTTTGTAGAGCCCAATGTTGAGATACGTGCTGTACACATCCCAATCATAGCGATCTTTCCATACTACGGGATTCGTAACTTGCTTAAGAATATCTGGGTTCTTCGGCTTAGATTGTTCAAATTGAGTCAGCACATAATTGGTATGCAGCGCGCTCAACATATAGAAGCTCACCAAGATCGGAATCACTAAGCTCGACACTCTAAAGAGGGTTTTACTGACGATACTAAACGACTGTTGATAATGTCGGGAAGAGCGCTGATCTACCCAGTAAATCAATATAATGAATGTTATCCAGTGAATCGCCGAGTGGTAAAAAGGATACTCAAGTTGAGAGTGCAAAAGGATTGGGATAAATAACGCGAGCAGGGCTAGACGTGTTCCCTTTGCTGAACTTGTTATGCGTGACATCACCAATATTGCAGCAATCAAGATTCCGATGATTGGTACAATCCCCCCTTCAACTCCCCAAAACAGGAACTCATTGTGCGGGTGATCCATTGAAGGAAGACCTGGATGATAGTTCGAGTTGAGTTGATGTTGGCGAGCTGTATATAGCGTGTATTCAGACTCAAATTTCCCGTAACCATAACCTGTAAATGGCTTTTCGATCATCATATCTAAAGCTTGCGGGAACGTATAAGCGCGCGGGCTTTCTAGGTTCGCTTTCTTGCTAGCGAGGCTATCAGTCGCACTTAGGCTGATCACCGAAAAAGCGACGACGACACCGACGAGCACTGATGCGCACCATCCGTAGAAGCGTTTCTTGGTCGAGAACTTGTATAGATAGGGCAGAATGCAGATAAACCCAATGACAGCGGCCAACCATCCGGTACGTGATGCAATGATGATCAGCAAGGGCACGGTTAAGGTTGGAGTTAAATACAGTAGGAATGATTCGCTGATCTTATGGTTATATTTAGCCGGCTGCCTTGCTAAAAGGTAAGCGGACAGCACAAAACCAGTAGCAAGAAAGCTTGCCATTACATTCGGTTGTTGAAATATCCCATATGGTCGGTTTGCAGAAGTGTTGTAGCCAAATAGGTTGCCAGGTTCTAATAAGAAATATTGCACATAGCCAAATAGTGCTTGTATAACAACAGCAAGTACAATGAACCACAACATACGTTGCTTGTGTTTATTGCTGAACTTAAATTGCTGCAGCACCACAAATAAGGCAAAGCCCGCCCACAATCCAAGCAAGCGTCCTGACGCTCCTTGAGGTGCAGCATTGCTGTATAAAATGGGTAGCGTGAGTATGATGCAGCTAATCAACAAGCCAATTGTTAATTTGGAATACTTGAGTACTCGATTGGTCGCGAGTTGGTAAAAGCCAATCGCTAGCGTGAAGCTTAGCGCTAGCCAAGTGGTAGGGTTAAAGGATAGAGCAAGGCCCGAACCACCAGGATTCGGCATAAAAAAATGCATAGCTAACAAGAATACAACAGCTAAAGAAGCCAGAAATGCTTTGTTGAGTGGTAGCTGAGTGACCTGATTTTCTAGCTGAGTACCGCTAGTGTGTATTGTTGCCATAAATCCCTAACCTTATAAAAACAGAGCTTGTTCCTTCTGAAACAAGCTCTGTTACTTTAACATTTTTCTGTCTGCCCGCAGGGCGCTATTTTACACCTACTTCAAATTTAACATAGGCTTAAGGAAGCGAGCAGTGTGTGAACCTTCGACTAACGCCACATCTTCAGGTGTACCCTCTGCAACAATCTCACCACCACCTTGCCCACCTTCTGGGCCAAGATCTAGGATCCAGTCTGCTGTTTTAACGACATCTAGGTTGTGCTCAATCACGACAACTGTATTACCGTGATCACGCAGTCTATGTAATACCGTCAGTAGCTGCTGGATATCGTGGAAATGAAGGCCTGTTGTTGGCTCATCGAGAATGTATAAGGTTTTTCCCGTGTCTCGTTTAGACAGTTCACGCGCTAATTTAACACGCTGAGCTTCACCACCAGATAAGGTTGTAGCTGCTTGCCCTAAGCGAATGTAAGAGAGGCCAACGTCCATTAAAGTTTGCAGTTTACGAGCGATAACAGGTACCGGGTTGAAGTATTCACGAGCATCTTCCACAGTCATCTCTAGAACTTCGTCAATGGTTTTACCTTTGTAGCGGACCTCTAGAGTCTCACGGTTATAGCGCTTACCTTTACACACATCACAAGGCACATACACATCGGGTAAGAAGTGCATCTCTACCTTGATTACGCCGTCTCCCTGACAAGCCTCACAACGACCACCACGAACGTTAAAGCTGAATCGACCTGGCTTGTAACCACGAGAACGTGATTCCTGAGTGCCCGCGAATAGTTCACGAATAGGGGTGAAAATCCCTGTGTAGGTCGCAGGGTTTGATCTTGGTGTACGACCGATAGGGCTTTGATCTATGTCGATTACCTTATCAAAATGTTCTAACCCTTTAATCTTTTTGTGCTTTGCTGGAACTGCAGTCGTGGCACCGTTTAATTGAGTGTGGGCGACTTTAAAGAAGGTATCGTTGATAAGCGTTGATTTACCCGAACCTGATACGCCCGTAATACAACTGAACAAGCCAACAGGAATTGTCGCGGTCACATTCTTTAGGTTGTTCCCCGTTGCGCCAACGATCTCGACGACCTTTTTCTTGTCGATAGGCGTTCTCTTTTCAGGCACTGCAATTTCTTTAGCACCGCTCAGGTATTGGCCTGTCAAAGAGTTCGGGTTTTCGATGATGTCTTGCATGGTACCTTCTGCCACCACGTGACCACCGTGCACCCCTGCTCCTGGACCGATATCGATAACATGGTCAGCACAACGAATTGCATCTTCGTCATGTTCCACAACAAGTACCGTATTACCTAAGTCTCTCAGGTGAATTAAGGTTTGCAATAGACGTTCATTATCGCGCTGGTGGAGACCAATTGATGGCTCATCAAGTACATACATAACGCCAACTAAACCGGCACCGATTTGGCTCGCCAAACGAATACGTTGCGCCTCACCACCAGACAGCGTTTCAGCACTGCGTGATAGGTTAAGGTAGTTCAAACCAACGTTGACTAAGAAATGCAGACGATCATTGATCTCTTTCATCACTTTATCTGCGATCTGCCCACGTTGACCGTCTAGCTTCAATTCCTGGAAAAATTGTAGTGCGTCAGCAATGCTAAGTTCAACGATTTCCGGAAGTGTTGTATCACCAATGAAAACATTGCGAGCTTCTAGTCTCAGGCGAGTGCCATCACAGCTAGAACACGACTTGGTTGAGATGTATTTGGCAAGGTCTTCACGCACCGCGCTAGATTCAGTATCACGGTAACGGCGCTCTAAGGTATTTAAAATGCCCTCGAATGGATGACGCTTAACTCGAATATCACCTCGGTCATTGATGTACTTGAATTCCACTTCAGTACGACCTGATCCTTTTAGAATGATCTCTTGAGTCTTTTTCGGTAGAGAATTAAATGGCGCATACAGATCAAAACCATAATGTTCTGACAGCGACGTTAGCATTTGGAAATAGTAGTAGTTCTTTTGATCCCAACCTTTTATCGCACCTTCAGCAATGCTTAGGTTCTCATCTAAAATCACTCGGCTTGGATCAAAATACTGTTGAACACCAAGACCATCACACGTACCACATGCTCCTGCCGGGTTATTAAATGAGAACAGGCGAGGCTCAAGCTCTTGCATGCTGTAACCACATTTAGGACAAGCGAAGTTAGCAGAGAATACGATCTCTTCTTGATCCGTTTCGTCCATCCAGCCGACGACAGCGATACCGCCAGAGAGCTCTAATGTGGTCTCGAATGACTCGGCTAAACGCTGTTGAAGATCAGGACGAACCTTGAATCTGTCTACCACAACTTCAATGGTGTGCTTCTTATGAAGTTCAAGTGCTGGTGGATCGGATAGATCACAGGTTTCACCATCAATTCGGGCTCGGATAAAGCCTTGCGCAGCTAAGTTTTCCAGTGTTTTAACATGCTCACCTTTGCGCTCTTTGACAATCGGTGCCATCAACATCATCTTTGAGCCTTCAGGCAGTTCTAAGACCTTATCGACCATTTGACTGATGGTTTGTGCTGCTAGAGGGATGTTGTGGTCTGGACAGCGAGGTTCGCCTACTCGCGCATACAATAATCTGAGGTAATCATAGACTTCGGTAATGGTACCGACGGTTGAGCGAGGGTTATGTGAAGTCGATTTTTGTTCTATTGAGATAGCTGGAGACAGACCTTCAATATGGTCGACATCAGGCTTTTCCATAAGAGATAGAAATTGACGAGCGTAAGCAGACAGAGATTCAACATAACGACGCTGACCTTCTGCGTAGAGTGTGTCAAACGCAAGTGACGACTTTCCTGAACCCGATAATCCGGTGATGACAGTCAGTTTGTCACGTGGAATGGTTAGGTTGACGTCTTTGAGGTTATGCGTACGAGCGCCTCTAATTTCTATTTTATCCATCTCAATAGACCATGTAATTTTAAGTGGCTAAAGTATTACATAGAGTGAGATTTGTGCAAAGTTTTACTGGATAAAAAAACAGTAAACAAAAAAAGGGTGACGCTTTCGAGTCACCCTTTAAATCATTTATTACGCGACTAACTCATCGCTACGTATCATTAGTTAGTATGCCAAAACTAGCGATTAAGCTTCTTTTGTTGTTGAGTGCTTACCTAGTTCGATTTGTTGCTGGTCTTTTTTGTATAGATTTTCAAAGCAGTAATTTGTTGCTTCGATATAGCCTTCTACACTACCGCAGTCAAAGCGTTGGCCTTTAAATTTGTATGCTAATACACAGCCTGCTTTGGCTTGTTTTAACAATGCATCGGTAATCTGGATTTCGCCGCCTTTACCTGGTTCTGTCTGCTCGATTAATTCAAAGATATCTGGAGTCAGAATATAACGACCAATGATCGCTAGGTTGCTTGGTGCTGTACCTTGCTCTGGCTTCTCTACCATGTCATCAACTCGGAAAAGGTCATCTTTGATCATTTCGCCAGAGATAACACCGTACTTGTGAGTCTCTTCTTCTGGAACTTCTTGTACAGCAACAATAGAACAGCGGAACTGTTTGTATAGCGCAACCATCTGAGCTAGCACGCCTTGTTGCTCGTTCACACAAAGGTCATCAGCAAGTACTACTGCGAACGGTTCATCGCCTACAAGTTCGCGACCCGTTAAAATAGCATGGCCAAGGCCTTTCATCTCACGTTGACGAATGTAGGTGAAGTTTGCCGCTTCAATCGTTTCACGGATATTAACCAATAGGTCTTCTTTATTGGTGCCGCTAATCTGGTGCTCAAGCTCGTAGTTTTTATCAAAGTGATCCATGATCGAGTGCTTACCACGTCCAGTAACGATGCACATTCCATCCATACCAGCTTCGATAGCTTCCTCTACACCGTATTCAATCAGAGGTTTGTTTACTACAGGCATCATTTCTTTAGGCATTGACTTGGTTGCAGGTAAAAAACGTGTACCGTAGCCAGCTGCCGGGAAAAGGCACTTTTTGATCATGATAAGACCCTTTATCTATAATAATTATTGATTCAACCTGAGTGGTTGATATTTCTGAGGGCAACTCTAGCATAAGTTATGTCGAAAATTCAGCAACAATAGCCATGGTTTACTAGAGCTTCCCTCAAAATTATCGTCAGACTAAGAGGTGGGTCGATTATGCAAGCAGGTTCTGGTTTGCCCATGCTATCGCTTGAACTCTATTTTTTACCGCAAGCTTACGGAATATTTGATAGAGGTGAGATTTAACCGTGAACTCACTAATAAACAAGTCATCGGCGATTTGTGTGTTTGAAGACCCGGATTGAAGACAGCGAATCACCTGGATCTCACGAATGGTTAAATCAACATTGGTTGGTGTGGTGTTGGTATTGACCATATTGCGATAATAAAACAACAGTTGATTGGTTACCTTCCTTGGCAGCCAGTTATCGCCATCAATGACTTCTTGAAGACCACGAGCAATCTTGTCCTTTTGTTCAGTGTTGTAAAAGAGTCCTTTTAGTACCCCATAGGTAAGAAGCTCTGAGGTTGGAAGTTGCTGGGGGACATTGAATAAAATGATTTCGTGATTTTTCCACATAACAGTCAGGTTAGGACAAATAATCAGTAGTTGTGGTACCTCTCTGTAATCGACGAGCAAGATCCGGTTACTCTGCTTTCTATCAACTAGCATTAATTCGTCGGGTGTCATTTTGTAGAGAACAATAGATAAATGCTTTTCTATCTCTTTTACATGTAGATAGGTATCGTTTGGGTCGATGCACAGAAAGTGTAAAGTGCGAGCGTATCTTGATTTTCTCATTGAAACGTCCTGTTTGAGTGGGATTAGATTCCACGTTGTCATGCAGGCTTTAGCTTCTCTAGCGCCTTGATAGTGACTTGCGTTGAATATCAATTATCAAAGTAAATGAGTGGTTTGTAAGTGGAGAAAAAAGCAACATCGCTCTGAATATCATGATTTGTTACGTTTTTATTCTTTGTAGTGAGGAGAGAATAGGAATGCGATTTATCACTGTAGAAAAGCATGCTATTCTTGTGCGCTAAAATTTTCTGAGACTATGAATTTAGACGGAGCAAATCATGGCTAGCCGTGGAGTTAACAAAGTTATATTAGTGGGTAACCTAGGTAATGACCCTGAAATTCGTTACATGCCAAATGGCGGCGCAGTAGCGAACATTACCATTGCAACGTCAGAGTCATGGCGTGATAAAGCAACTGGCGAGCAGCGTGAAAAAACAGAATGGCACCGTGTTGCTCTGTTTGGCAAGCTTGCGGAAGTTGCTGGTGAGTACCTACGTAAAGGTTCTCAAGTTTACATTGAAGGTCAACTTCAAACTCGTAAATGGCAAGATCAAAGCGGTCAAGATCGCTACACAACTGAAGTGGTTGTTCAAGGCTTCAATGGTGTAATGCAAATGCTTGGCGGCCGTGCTCAAGGTGGTGCTCCTGCTCAAGGTGGCATGGGTAACAACCAACAGCAAGGTGGTTGGGGTCAGCCACAGCAGCCACAGCAACAACAATACAGTGCTCCCGCTCAACAGCAGCCAAAAGCACCTCAACAAGCTCCTCAGCAGGCTCAACCTCAATATAATGAGCCGCCAATGGATTTTGATGATGACATCCCATTTTAATCCCTGTTTTTAATATATTATAAAGACAGTATTAAATTGGAAAAAGCCGCGTTCATCGCGGCTTTTTGTTACCTACAATTCTTAACGCTTTATTTACAACGTCAATTTATAGTATAAGTAGCAATACGGTATAATGTGAGTTGAAAAGGATTTCGTTATTCATGAGATATACCCCGACACTAAAATTGAGCACTCGATTGGTCGCATTTGTCACCGTGATAGTGATCAGCGCGATGTTCATTCTTTTTATTGGTGGCACACTTTCCTTTAAGCGTATTGGACAGGAATATTTAGACCATTATTTGGTTGGCATTGTCGACGTTGTAGATAAAGAGATGGAAGACCCTGACGCCGCGTATTCAATGCAGCGTTGGATGCCTAAGATGTTGCAGGCGAGCAATATTGTTGAGATGAAACTTTCGAACAAGACCGGCATCGTTTATCGTTTCAAAGATACCTCCCCACAAATTGATCCCAATCGTCTTTATGAGAAAAGCTTCATTTTAGAGCGTAATGAAGGCTACCGAATCGAATTTAAAGCACTTCCTCCTTATATTGGCTACAACTACTCAATGGAAGCGATGTGGTCAATTACTTTGGCTGTCGCATTGGTTCTGTTCTGTCTTGCTCGCGGTGTTCGTTGGTTGAAAGAACAACTCATGGGTTCTGAAATCTTGGAAGAGCGAGGAAGAATGATCTTGGCCGGTCAGGTTGAAGCTCATGCAAAGGGAGATGAGCGAGAGTGGCCTTATACCGCAAGCGAAGCCTTAGATGTATTGATTGAAGAGCTACAAGATGCTCGTCAAGAACGAAGTCGCTTTGATACCTTTATTCGTACCCATACTTTCCTAGATAAACTCACGGGAACGGCAAACCGAGTTTTATTCGATAATAAGCTGGAATCGGCACTGCATGAAAGTGGTGCTCGAGGCGGTGTGTTACTGATACGTATCGACGAATGGGAGCAAGTTAGTGATGCTAACGATAAGCAAACCACAGACGGCTTTATTATTGAAGTCGGTGAAGTACTGTCGAATATCGTTCAACGCTATCCCGATGTCATTTTTTCTCGCTATTACGAAGCGGACTTTGCTGTATTTATCCCTCATCAGGGCGCAAAAGATATTGCGACCTTGGCTGCTCAGTGTTTAAGGCAGTTAGATAAGCTAACTCCGCCAGAGCCTTTAGAGTCGGATAACTGGTGTCATATTGGTGTGACCATGTATACCGAAGGTGAGCGTCATAGCCAGATCATGGATGAAACGGAAACGGCACTAAAGAGTGCTCAGTTAGAGCGTATTAATAACTGGAGCCGTTACCCGAAAGAGAATAAGAATGAGCTTGATAGAGGCAGTGTTCGTTGGAGAACATTACTTGATAAAGCGCTGCTTCCTGAAAATTTAGTAATCTTTGCTCAGCGGTGTTATCTTATGCCGGAATCTGGTCAAGTTAATGAATTGCATAGAGAAATATTTACTAGAATTCAGGATCCTGACAAAGGTTTATTGAAATCGTCTCGATTTATGCCTGCGGTAGAGCAAGTGGGTTATCAAGCTCAAATGGACCAATCGGTTCTAAAGGTTGTGTTGAAATCGTTGAAAGAATCAACTCAACCTATCAACTATTCAGTGAATCTGAATGTTACCCCGTTTGCTAATAAACAGCACTTTAAGTGGTTTAGGAGTGAGTTGTTACAGCTCTCTGCTCAACACCGCTCTCAGCTTGCGTTTGAGTTTCCAGAAGGGCACTTGATTGCTCATCTTGATTATATGAGACCGGTGGCAAAGATGTTGCGAGGTTTAGGGTGTAAAGTTGTGGTTGGCCAAGCTGGGCGAACCATTGTTAGCACTCACTATATAAAGGATTTGAAGGTTAATTATATTAAGCTTCATCGAAGCCTAATAAAGAAAATCGACCAAAGGCATGAGAACCAACTGTTTGTTCGCAGCTTAATTGGGGCGTGTGGTGATTCTCCAACTCAAGTTATTGCCGTTGGAGTCGAGACAAAACAAGAAAAGAATACCTTGATAGAGTTAGGCATTAACGGCTATCAAGGGAGATATTTCGACGAAGAACAACAAATTATCCCTTTGCCTAATCAAGCAGAAAAAGCCGCGAAAGCGGAATCTGTTGTCAAAGTTGGACGAAGAAATCGATGGCGCAAGAGTAGTAGTTAAGAATGAATTTTAAAGCGATTTTAGACAAAATAAAGCCAACGAATAATAAAGGTAGCTCGCAAGTTGTCTTGCTGGGTAATGACGCCATTTATATTTCATCGACAGAACAAGATCCTCAAGTAGCCAGCATTCCCGTGGTTAATGGGGACTGGGAGAGTGCGCTAAAAAAATCGCTTAGCAGTGAGGCGTTTACCAGTAATAGCGTCCAACTGATTGTCTGTGCTAACTACTACCAAACCTACCAAATTGATAAACCGGACATTCCAGAGAGTGAATGGTCGGTAGCACTGCCTTTTTTACTCAAAGATCTTGTTTCAGAAAGAGTCACGGAAATTACTGCGAGTGCGGTCGCGTTACCAACGTCGAACAAGCTGCAAGTATATGTCCTGCCTAAAAAGCTGTTGGACAAGCTTTTGAATATCACTAATTCGGCTCAGGTTGAATTAATAGGTGTTGCTCCTGAAGATGAAATCTGGGGTTACAGTGCAGGCGAACTGTCTAATTTCATTCTTTTACAACGTAGCGTCAATTCACACTTTAAATTGGGTGCGTTTGTCGAAAATACCGTTTGTTTTCAAAGAACCATCCGTAGTGTTGTGCCACCTTTAACGGGTGTTGCGTCAAGTGCTCTGCAGTTAGATGGCCTCGCTTTAGAGCTTCAACGCTCGATTGATTACCTTTCTTCTCAAATTAAAGGCACCCAGCTTCACCAGCTTAAAATCTGTTGTGACGAAGAAGATGAAGCAGAGTTACAAAGTGCCTTAAACAGTACATTGAGCTCGACAGTTTCACTGTTGGTTGAAGGTGAGCGTGATAATTCAGAGAGTTTGTTGCTTAAACTTGCAGCTGAAAAAGAGACGTTTAAGGTCAATCTTTACCCTGAACACCTTAAGCCTAAAAAAGAATATTTTACGCTGACCAATGTTGTTGCGAGCTGGGGAGTAGTTTGTGTTTTGATGCTTGGTGGTTACTTCGCAATGCAGTATCAAGTTTCTAATCTAGATAAAGAGCTAACAGCCCTGCAACAAGACTCGAATCAACTTAACAAGCAAGTTAACCAATTGAATAGTAAGTTAACTCAGCATAAACCGTCTCCAGAGAAAGTCGCGGCGGTTGCGCGTCTCAAACGTGAGACTGAGGCTAAAAAAGAGGCTTTGAAGGCTGTTGGACAATACGACGAATCCCAACAAGTCGGGTATTCTGGCGTCATGAATTCCTTAGCTAAATTAGGCCGAAATGACATTTCTCTTTCGCACATCTACATGACCCACGATACTTTAGATCTTAGTGGCTTGGCTCGTAACGCAAATGTCGTTCCGAACTGGATTGGTCAGTTTAAAAGTGAGCTTAATTTAGTCGGACGCACTTTTGAAAAACTAAAAATTGGCCGTAATGATCAGGATGTGGTGACGTTTGAGCTAAGTACTCGTCGGGAGAGTAAATAATGCAGCAGTGGAACCAGCTGAGCGATAAGTTTCTTGCATTAAGTCAAAGAGAAAAATGGCTACTTTTTGTGTGTGGTTTTGTTGGCCTATCGATGTTGTTGTTCACCTTATTGGTTGAGCCTGCGTATCTCGATCTACAAGCTAAAAATGCCAAGGCGAGCAGCCTGACTCAATCGAATCAAAGGCAGCAAGGTGAGTTACTTGTTCTGCAAGCTCAGTTAAACAAAGACCCAGACAAAGAAATTAATCGAGAGTACAAAAAGCTGCTGGTGGAGAGCCAAGATCTCTCTCTTCAGCTTTCTCAGATTGTTGATGGATTAATCACACCTTCTCAAATGTCGCAGTTACTGGAGAGCGTTCTTAACGCCGGTAATGGACTAAAGCTTGAATCGCTAGAGTCATTAAAACCAGAAGCGATTTCGAACAATAAAGAGACCAGCGAATATTCAGGCTACTTTCTTCACCCTGTAAGAATGGAGCTAACCGGCAGTTACTTTGATATCTCAGCTTACCTTCAAGCACTTGAGTCTCTACCTGTGAGTTACTACTGGCGCACATTTGAATACTCAGTAGAAGAATATCCTAAAGCTCGACTGGTGTTCGAGGTTTACACATTAGGTACTAGACAGGAGTTTATCGGTGGTTAGAACTCTTTTGTTGTCCTTGCTATTTAGTAGCTCTTTTGTGTGGGCTGAGCAAGATCCCACGGCGCCATTAGGCTGGCTTTCACCTCAACAGAAAACGGCGCCTGCTAAGAAAGCACCAACTCGTTATCGCTTGCCTTCTTTAGAAAGCATCGTGTGTAAGGGAGATACGCCTTGCTATGCGATTATGAATGGTCAGATTCTCGGACAAGGGGAAACGATCAGAGGGTACCGAGTTAAGAACATAGATCCAGAATACGTCACTCTGCAGAGAAGCTCTAAGCAGTGGAAATTAGAGATGTTCTCTTTAGATGTTAAGAATAATTAAGGTTAGAGTGAAGACATGCGTAAACTTGTAGTAGCAATCCTAGTGTCATCTTTAGTCGGCTGTTCGATGGGGCATAGAGATCCTGTTGAGATTAAAGAGTCTTTAAACGAATCAATTAATGAAGCCAATAGCAGAGCGCTTCATGAGCTGCCTTCGTCGGTTCAAGATGACCTTATGCCTCAGCTTAATTCTGACTCGATGTCTCCGGGGATGGAAACGGTTAAGCGTTTTCGTATTCAGGCAAAAGGCGTTGAAGCGAGAACTTTTTTTGCCAGCTTAGTGAAAGGTACGGAATATAGTGCGGCTATTCACCCAAGTGTGTCTGGAAACCTTACGCTTAATCTAACGGACGTGACGTTAGATGAGGTACTGGCTGTTGCTCAAGATATGTATGGCTACGATATTGAAAAGCGTGGCAAAGTGATTCAAGTTTATCCTGCCGGTCTTCGCACCGTAACGATCCCTGTCGATTACTTACAAGTTAAGCGTTCTGGTCGCTCACTAACGACGATCACCACCGGCACGATCTCTAACTCAGATTCGAATTCATCGAGCTCTTCAAGCTCGAACTCAAACTCGTCAAATTCATCCAACTCTTCTAACTCATCGAATTCGACATCGAATGGCGGAACAGAGATTGAAACGACCTCTGAAAGTGATTTCTGGCCACAGCTTGAAGCGGCAGTTGCTCACCTCATTGGTTCTGGTGATGGGCAAAGCGTAGTGGTAACCCCGCAAGCCAGTGTGATTACGGTTCGTGCTTACCCTGACGAAATTCGTGAGGTTCGAGAGTTCTTAGGTATTTCTCAGAAGCGTTTGCAGCGCCAAGTTATCTTGGAAGCCAAAATCATGGAAGTGACCTTGAGTGACGGCTACCAACAGGGAATTAGCTGGTCGAATTTGTCTAAGTCGATTGGCAGCGGTGGCGTTGTAATTGATCGTCCGGCAAGTACTTTACCGCCGTTAGATGCAATCAGCTCTTTGTTAGGCGGACAAACTAACGTAACGATTTCAGATGGCAGCTTTGAAGCAGTTTTGAGCTTTATGGACACTCAAGGTGACCTTAATGTTCTATCGAGCCCGCGAGTCACGGCGGCAAATAACCAGAAAGCGGTTATCAAAGTGGGTACCGACGAATACTACGTAACAGATTTATCAAGTTCGGTCGGTAGTGGTGATGACGCGAATGTCGCACCTGAAGTTGAATTAACTCCGTTCTTCTCTGGTATCTCTTTAGATGTTACCCCTCAGATAGACGATAAAGGTAGCGTGTTCTTACATGTACACCCAGCCGTTATTGAGGTAGAGGAAGAAGTGAAAGAGCTCAACCTAGGTTCCACGACGGGCTTGGTGCAACTTCCTTTGGCGAAAAGCTCTATTCGTGAGTCTGATTCAGTGATTCGCGCCAAAGATGGAGATGTTGTGGTTATTGGTGGGTTAATGAAATCAAATACCAGTGATGTGACCTCTAAAGTTCCATTCCTCGGTGATATTCCAGCCTTAGGTCATTTGTTCCGTAACACCAATCAGTTAACGCAAAAAACTGAACTCGTGATCTTGCTTAAGCCAACGATCGTGGGTGTGAATACTTGGCAAAATGAGTTGGAGCGTTCACGTGATCTTCTTCAGCAGTGGTTCCCTGATGAAGAGTAATTGCTTACTTTCTCAATATAGAGTGGCAGTGTCTCACTAAGCTAGGTCGTCGTATGTATCAAGCTCACTTTGGTTTTGAACAACTGCCATTTACCTTAACGCCGAATACCGATTTCTTCTATGGTTTAGCGCCTCATTTCGAAGCGATTCAGACGGTAATCTCGGCGTTGGAAATGGGCGAGGGCGTGATTAAGGTGACCGGAGAGGTAGGCACTGGAAAAACCATGGTTTGCCGGATGTTGGTCAATCACCTACATGACTGTACAGCTCTGATCTACTTACCAAACCCTGTGTTATCAGGGGCAGACTTGCGCCAGGCGGTTGCAACAGAGCTTGGTTTAGCTGTCGATAATGAAGCAACCTTGGTTGATAACATTCAGCATAAGCTCATTGAATTGCACAATTCTGGTTTAAGAGTGGTGGCTATTCTTGATGAAGCTCAGGCTCTATCGGATGAAGCGCTCGAAACATTAAGGTTGTTTGGTAACCTTGAAACGGAAGATAAAAAACTGCTGCAGATTGTTCTATTAGGTCAGCCAGAATTGGATGCTCGATTAGAGGCTTACCACCTAAGGCAGTTTCGCCAAAGAATCACATTTAGTTCGACACTGAGACCGCTGAATCTCGATGAAACGGTGGCTTATATTGATAATCGAATCGCTAAATCTGGTGGCAGCCCTGAGTTATTCAGCTTGAATCAAAAAAAGGCGATCTGTCGTTCGTCGTTAGGTATCCCTAGATTGATAAACCAACTTTGCCATAAGGCTCTATTGCTTTCGTTCAGTGAAGATAAGAAAAGTATCGACAACCAACATCTTTTTTCAGCTATGCATGAAACGTACGATGTGTGTAAGCCTAAATTTAAAACGCCAATACTGTGGGGTTGGAATTAATTATGAGCGTCATTAACAACGCCTTGTCTGAATTGGCAAAGAAAAAGTCAGCGACTTCGATTGAAGCGGCAGTCGTACCTAAAGTAAAAACGCGTTCCCCCCTAGTTTGGGTTGTTGCAGGTTTTACGTTGAGCTTAGCGATGGGCGGTTGGGCGATATCGCAAGGCCCTGTGATTGATCAGTCTATTGTTGAGCAGTCAATCTCAACTCGAGATTTACAGGTTCAAGTCTCTGTCGTTGATGATTCAAATGGCATCCAGGAAGCCGCTCAACCTATCTCATCGCCAACTAAGAAATTGGTGACACTAGACTCTGCGATCCTTTCAACAGAAAACACTGCGATGGCAAAAAGCGCTCAATCTAAGCCTAGTGTTTCCGAATCAGTTGTTATGTCTGCCCCAAAAGCGACAAAACAACAAACACCGGCTAAACCTCTAAGCACGCCTAAAACGATTAGGACTGACATCCTCCAACCAGTTTACGTTGCTAGTGTGGCCAAAAAAGATCCTGCGTCTATCTCTAATGAGCCTATAACCTCTGGTGGTTCAGAAAATAGCGGAATGTTGATCGAGCAGGTTGAGTTAACTCCGGAACAGCTATCTGTGAATGCACAAGGTCGAGCTCAGAAAGCGCTTGATGCGAACGATCTTACTGGTGCGTTGAAAGGTTATACCGAGGCGCTGCGTTATACCCCAAGAAATGAAGATGTCCGTCAGAAACTTGCGATTCTCTATTTTGGTAAAGGCGATACTCGCAAAGCCTATGAGCTTTATCAGTCTGGTATCAAGCTCAACATCAACAGTGAAAAACTGCGTTTAGGGTTATCAAAACTGCTGGTAAAAGCGAATCAATCAGAAGCGGCTTTAAGTCCGTTAATACATTTACCACCGAACCCTACCCAAAATTATTTGGCGATGCGTGCGGCCTTGAGTCAAAAGAGTCAGCAAGAAGAAGTGGCATTGGAAAGTTACCAAAAGTTGGTTGAGGTCGATTCAGATAATGCTCGCTGGTGGTTAGGCTTAGCGATTCAGCAAGAACGTCAACTCGATTTCACAGCTGCTAAAGCGTCATACCAAGGTGCGTTAACCAGAGTCGGTATCTCATCTCAATCACAAAGCTTTGTGCGTGACCGGTTAAAAATACTCAATGCTTTAGAGGAGAGCGGCGATGCAAATTAGATTAAGAAAAAGACTTGGTGATTTGCTTGTCGAAGAAGGCATTATCACTGAGGCTCAAGTTGAACAAGCACTGGCCGCTCAGAAAAGTACTGGGCGTAAGCTGGGTGATGCGCTAATTGAGCTTGGCTTCTTGTCAGAACAGCAAATGCTGAGCTTTTTGTCGCAGCAGTTAGCGATTCCTCTTATTGATTTAAGCCGAGCCGTTGTCGATGTTGAAGCAGTACAGCTTTTACCCGAAGTACATGCTCGTCGCCTTCGTGCCTTAGTGATTGGGCGCCAAGGTGACACTTTGCGTGTTGCAATGAGTGACCCTGCGGATCTGTTTGCCCAAGAGTCTTTGCTTGGTCAGCTCGGCGATTACGCGCTTGAATTCGTTGTTGCTCAAGAAAGGCAATTGGTTGATGGCTTCGATCGCTATTATCGAAGAACCAAAGAGATTGCCTCGTTTGCTGAGCAACTTCACGCTGAACACCAAGTTAATGATGCTTTTGATTTCGATATCGCTGAAGAAGACAGTGATGAAGTTACCGTCGTTAAGCTGATCAACTCACTATTTGAAGATGCTATTCAGGTTGGTGCTTCGGATATCCATATCGAGCCAGATTCAAACGTATTGCGTCTTCGTCAGCGTATTGATGGTGTGCTGCATGAAACATTGCTGAATGAAGTGAATATTGCTTCAGCACTTGTACTGCGCTTGAAGCTGATGGCAAACCTCGATATTTCAGAGAAACGTCTTCCTCAAGACGGCCGATTTAATATCCGAGCTAAAGGTCAGTCGGTTGATATTCGTATGTCGACCATGCCGGTACAGCACGGTGAATCAGTGGTTATGCGTCTTCTTAACCAATCAGCGGGCCTACGTAAACTAGAAGAGTCGGGCATACCGAGTGATCTGTTGGTTCGTCTGCGTCAACAATTGCGCCGTCCACATGGCATGATTTTGGTTACCGGCCCAACCGGCTCAGGTAAAACAACAACCTTATACGGCGCGTTAAGTGAATTAAACGAACCGGGTAAAAAGATCATTACTGCGGAAGACCCGGTGGAATACCGCCTACCTCGTGTGAATCAAGTTCAGGTAAACCCTAAGATCAATCTCGATTTCTCTACTATCTTGAGAACCTTTCTACGTCAGGATCCCGATATTATTCTTATCGGTGAGATGCGTGACCACGAAACCGTTGAGATAGGCTTGAGAGCTGCACTGACCGGCCACTTAGTATTAAGTACGTTACATACCAATGATGCGGTAGACAGCGCGTTGCGTATGATGGATATGGGTGCTCCGGGTTACTTGGTCGCGAGCGCTGTTCGAGCAGTAGTCGCACAGCGATTAGTTCGTAAAGTGTGTACAGATTGTAAGGTTGAGGATGAGTTAGATGAACCTCGCAAGCAATGGCTGAGCGTCCGTTTCCCTAACCAAGTAGGTGTGCCGTTTATGAAAGGCCGTGGTTGCCAGAACTGTAACTTAACGGGTTACCGCGGGCGAATTGGTGTATTTGAAATGTTGGAGCTAGAGCAAAACATGATGGATGCACTGAGAGCTAATGATGCGGTAGGTTTTGCTCAAAAGGCGAGACAGTCTGAAAACTATAAACCGTTATTGGCTTCTGCGATGGAATTGGCTCTGCAAGGTGTCGTGAGCCTTGATGAGATAATGCATCTTGGCGAAGGTGATGCGTCCGGTGCCACTGACCCAATTTATCTGTAGGGGTAGAATGATATGCCAACGTATCGTTATGTAGGTCGCAGCTCTGATGGTAGTCAAGTAAGTGGGCAATTAGACGCGAATAACGAAGATCTTGCTGCTGAAAGCTTGATGAGTAAAGGGATCATTCCAACCTCTATCAAACTGGGCAAAAGTGGTGGTTCAGTCTTAGATATGGATGTATCGAGTCTGTTCTTTCCGAGTGTACCGTTAGAGGTGTTGGTTCTGTTTTGTCGACAGTTATACAGCCTAACCAAAGCGGGTGTACCACTATTAAGATCGATGAAAGGCCTCACTCAAAACTGCGAAAATAAGCAGCTGAAAGCCGCCTTGGAAGAGGTGGTTGCTGAGCTAACCAATGGTCGCGGCTTAGCGGCGTCAATGCAGATGCACCCAAAGGTATTCAGTCCGTTGTTTGTCTCGATGATTGGCGTTGGTGAAAACACAGGCCGTCTAGATCAGGCTTTACTGCAATTAGCTGGATATTACGAACAAGAAGTTGAGACTAGCAAACGAATTAAGACTGCGATGCGTTACCCAACATTCGTGATCAGTTTTATCTTGATTGCAATGTTCATTCTTAACATCAAGGTTATTCCACAGTTCTCAAGCATGTTTGCGCGCTTTGGTGTCGACTTGCCGCTGCCTACTCGTATCTTGATTGGTATGTCTGAGTTCTTTGTGAATTACTGGGGCTTAATGCTTGGAGTGATCTTTGGTCTTATCTTCGCTTTTAAAGCTTGGGTGAAGACAGACAAAGGCTTGGAAAAGTGGGATCGATTACGCTTAAAAATGCCGGTCATTGGCGGGGTAGTGAATCGAGCACTGTTGTCACGCTTCTCGCGTACTTTTGCTTTGATGCTTAAAGCGGGTGTTCCACTGAACCAGTCGCTAGCGCTTTCGGCGGAAGCTTTAGATAACCGTTTTCTAGAGTTGCGAGTTCAAGCCATGAAATCGGCCATTGAAGCCGGTAGTACGGTTTCGTCGACCGCGATTAACAGCGAAATTTTCACACCGCTCGTGATACAAATGATCTCCGTCGGTGAAGAGACGGGTCGTATTGATGAGCTATTACTTGAAGTGGCTGATTTTTATGACCGCGAAGTCGATTACGATCTGAAAACCTTAACCGCCAGAATTGAACCCATTTTGTTAACCATCGTTGCAGGCATGGTGTTGATTTTAGCTCTGGGTATTTTCTTGCCGATGTGGGGAATGTTGGATGCAATCAAAGGTTAGGGAATGCTAAATAACCTACAACGCTCACGTTTTGTTATTTGGACTGTGGTTATTCTTTTTCTTATTGTCGGTGTGCTTTCTGCATTCAAAACGGTAGAAGAGGAAGCGACTAACACAGCATTTATCGTCGCGAGCAAGCGGATTCTTGAACAAGCCAATTTGTTCAAACAGCAGTATTTGTTATCGGGTGCTGGGCAAGAAGAAGGCTCGGAACTCCCAAAGATCTACAGCAGAACTGGGTGGGTAATGCCTATCCAAGGTACGGAGCGAGACTGTAATTATTGGCTGGATCAATTATATCCTCAAGGGAGCATTTTAGGGCTAAGCTCTCCAAGAGTTGAAGATAAAAGTGACAACAGACACTTTCACTGTAGTTATCATTATACTGATAAATATCAGGTAGATATATTACTTGAAAGAGAAAGGTTTAGTGTAAAAGCCAATATTTTGGCTTTGTGAAAATATTGACAGTTTTTTTATGGTTTTATACGAGCGCGAATGTATAATGCGCGTTAGCAATTAGATGAGTAGGTAGAAAATGCTTAAAAATCAAAAGGGTTTCTCCCTAGTCGAGTTGGTTATAGTGATTGTTGTCGTTGGTTTATTGGCGGTTGCTGCTTTACCTCGTTTCTTAGATGTGACGGATGCAGCCAAGAAATCAAGTATTGAAGGTGTCGCTGGTGGTTTTGCAACCGCAGTATTATCAGCAAGAGCACAGTGGGAAGCCGAAGCAAGACCATCTGAGAAGATTGGTGTTGAAACATACAATACTGTAAATTATGATGGTGTTGATTTTTGGTTAACAAGATCAAAGAACAGTAACAATGTCGATACCGATTTTAGAGATGGCTACCCATGGACTCTGAACAACGATTCGAGCACTGCACCACAAGATATTTCAGATGAAACCTGTTCTGAGTTGATGGAAAACTTACTGCAAAATCCCCCTAAAGTCGGTGCGGTTTCAGATGTTGCTAGCGACTCAAATTACAAATATTCAGCGCAAGCGAATTCAGGTGATGCAACGTGTACTTACATTCAGTTAGAAGGTAATACCGAGCACCAATTTGTTTACGAAATTAAAACTGGTCGTGTGACCGTAACTTTGCAGTAAGTCTGCGTAAAATTAAACATAGAGAGAGCTTAACTATGAAAAGACAAGGCGGTTTCACCCTAATCGAACTAGTGGTTGTAATTGTTATTCTGGGTATTCTTGCTGTAACTGCGGCACCACGTTTCTTAAATCTGCAAGATGATGCGAAAGAGTCTGCACTTCAAGGTTTAGCTGGTGCTATGAACGGTGCTTCAGGAATTGTATTTGGTAAAGCTGCTATTGCTGGCTTAGAGACTAGTGCTGCAGCTTCAATTACAGAAAACAATGTAACAATAAATACAGTACTAGGTTACCCAGAAGCGTCTTCTGCTGGTATCGGCAATGCGACAGATATGGATGGTTTTGATATCGTTGATCCTGGTGCAGCCGGCGAAGGTGAAACAGTTGCTTATGGTTTTGCTGGTTATTCTGACTTCTGTGTACGTTACACGGCTGCTACATCTAGCGCTCAAGCAACAGCTCGTGTTGTTTCTGGCGCAAATGGCACTTGTCAGTAAAGTTTCCAGACACTTGTAATTTTGTTAGGCCAGCTCCTGCTGGCCTTTTTTCTATCCAATGCACATAAATATCAAAACTATTCATATACATAAGATCGTTAGTTTCGTTATCTTGTATAATCAGTATTCGCTAGGCAGTTAGAGACTTATTATGGATAACAGCCCCCCACCCAAAGGCTTTACTCTGGTAGAGCTGATCATCGTTATCATTATCCTCGGTATTGTTTCCACCTTTGCCGCAAGTCGCTTCGTCGGTACATCTAGCTTTTCTACTTTTACTGCGCAAGAGCAAACCATTTCCGTAATTCGCCAAATCCAAGTCAATCGAATGCAATCGAACGTTTCAGCGGCTAATGACAGTTTTCGCCTTGCTATAAATAGTAACTGTCTAGGTTCTGTCACCGCTTGCAGTTTAAATCTATCGAACAGCGCTCAAAAGTCACAAGCCGATGCGCGTAGTGATTATGTACGTATATCAGACATAACGTTTTCTCCAGCGAATACTGTTATCGACTTTGATTTATTGGGGAACCCTTCAGTAAGTGCTGGAGTGAATATTACTATTAACTCTACTTCTTCAAATAATAGCGCCCAAGTTTGTATTAATTCTCAAGGTTACGTGCGTGAGGGAGCATGTTTATGATGCGCTCCCGTGGCTTCACTCTTATTGAAAGTATTGTGGTGATTATCGTACTGGGCGTTGCTATGGTCACGATTACTAGTTTTTTAGCTCCTCAAGTGGCGGGCTCCGCTGACCCTCAATATCAAAACCGCTCAGTAGCTTTAGGGCAGAGCTTAATGAATCAAATATTGGCACGTGGCTTTGACCATAATAGTGACTTTGACGGAGGGGTAATGCGTTGTGGTGATTTTGAATATAGTGGTTGCACTGATCCCGACAAGCTTGGGGTTGATATTGATGATGGTGAACAAGAAGGTAAGCCAGCAACGTTTAATGACGTGGACGACTATATTGGTTGCTGGTATACGGCTGCGACTGAATCCGCCTGCCTGTCGAGTACTACGAATGAATTAGCCAATATACTTGATGAACAGATAGATGATAGCTATGCCAATTTTCGGGTGGAAGTATCTGTGTTTTACGATGGCAACATGGACGGAATTGATGACAACACAATTGGCCCGATGAAGCGTGTTGAGATACAGATCTTCGGTGGTAATAATCGTTATAACGTCGTTGCTTATAAGGGGAACTACTGATGAAGCAACGTGGTTTTACCTTAATTGAGATGATTGTAACGATTGTCGTCGTAGGTGTGATTGGTTTAGCGATCGCAGGCTTTGTTGAATACGGCATGAAAGGTTATGTCGACACTATCGATAGACAAAAGGTGCAAGTAAAAGGGCAGTTTGTTGTTGAGAAAATGTCGCGAGAAATCAGTCATGCGGTCCCTAATAGTTTTGATTCGAGTATTACTCCGGCTTCGGTTTTTGCTCAAAAATGTCTTACCTTTTACGCTATTAAGTACTCAGGCTTTTATCACCTTGATGAAGCGACAGATGAACTGAATTTTATTATCGGCCAAGACTCCCCAATACTCGATGCAGATGATTTCCTTATTATCAACCCAACCGCGTACTCTGAGTTGGTGGCTGGTTCAACTAAGCGAATTCCAGTTTCGGGCTTGGTTTCAACCGGTAATGTATTTACGGCTCCTTCTATAAGTATTAGTAGCCACTCAATCGCTCAGCGCCACTATATCTACGATGAAAGTGCCTCTGTGAGTTACTGTTTAGTAAACGATACTATTCAGAATCAAGGTCTAATTCAGCGCAATGGAGTGACCGTTGCGGATAGCATCAATTATGCCGACAGTAATTTTCGTTACGAAGAGCCAAGTTTACAAAAAGGTGGCGTGATTCACATCGATCTTGTACTTGAGCAAAACAACGAAGTAAGTGTTTACCAACAAGATGTGCAGGTACTTAATGCGCCATAGTAAATCATCTCAAAAAGGCAGTGTTTTGGTCGTCGCAGTATTTGTTATTGTGGTGATGGGCTTCCTCGCGACTTCTTTAGTGCAAGTTCAGTGGTCAAATCACGATACATTGACACGTAAACAACTGGGAACTCAGGCTTGGCTTTTAGCGCATTCTGCAAATGAGTGGGCACTTACTCAAGTTTATCCATTAACGGTTTCGCCTGCGGTCTCAACCAGTGTGAGCACCGTGTGTAGTAACTTGAACTCAAATCAAGTGAGTAGTGGTATGTCGACCATCTGTACTGTTGACCAATTAACCTGCCGTCAAATTGGTACTTTAGATGGTGTTGGCTTTTTCAAAATTGAATCAACAGCCATTTGTGGTTCAGGTCTTAACCAAGTGCAACGTAATCAAGAAGTGTGGGTGAAGGAGTCAATACGATGAAAGCATGTAGATATATTTTAGTTGCCTGTTTCTGCCTATTCCCTTTGATCGCGACAGCGTCGACTTGTAACGTAGATCCGAGCGGTGAATTTAAAATATCATTTAATATCAATTCCGCCCAGCTTGTTGAATCTGTGTTTGCAGAGCAAGAGCCCGGAAATAACCGCCCGGAATACACCATCTGGACCAATGATATTAATGAGCCTACGGTGGGAGATACGCCCTTTATTCGCGATCCTCGTTACATGGTTGGTGGGGGAGACTATAGTGTTCAACTGATTTATCAGCCGGGAGCGGGAAATGATGCCGGAACCGCAGACTACTACGTTGACGATGGGCAGGGTTTTACTTTTTTAGGCAATTACCCCGCAGACTTTAAAGGTATTCACCCGCAAAGCGTCGATATTAATAGTGGGGACAGTACTGAACTAGAATGTGACAGCTCGGATATCGAGCCACCGCCGGTTTATTCAAACGATGCTCAGTATGAATTTGGTATCGTTCAGTGCTCTGGTGGAGAATGTAAGATCCCACTGACTCAGTCTTATACCAACACGCCACTGGTGTTTGTGATGCCAACCATTGATTCAAGTGCCCCTGACGCGGATGCTCCTGCAACGTTAATGGTTACCGAGGTAAGCAAAACCGAAGCGACCATCAAGCAGATTAAGGCGCCAAAGAATGGCGGTGGTTCAGATTTAGATAGCCAACCGATAACAGAAGTCAGTTACCTTGCGATTGAGCCCGGTGTGGCCGATTTTAATGGCCATGAAGTCATAGCGGGTTATTTGAACACCGATGCAGCCAGTGCTAAATCAGGCTCAAATAGTAATGATAGAGTCCTTTATAGCGATTTTGGCGGAGCTGGCTTTTCTTCTAATCCGGTGGTATTGCATCAAATTCAAACTCGAAATAACAATGATAAATGGATGACCTCTGGCAAGGTTAGGCGAACCGATGAAACGTCATACATTGATTTGTTTTTGGAGCTAAGTGCTTCTCACCGCAGTAACGATGATTATGACGATGAGAAGATCGCGTTTTTAGCGACGTTAGCCACCAATACTAACCTTGATGTTGATGGTTTTAAGGTTCAATTTGCAAGAGGGTATGATACGCCAAGTCAAAGCGGTAATGACCCAATGTTGGATGGCTGTGAGGATAAGTATGCTACCACCTCTCTAACGAATATTGACGGGATCATAGCTAATAAACAAGAGAGGGCTGGTGGACACGGAGGCTGGCTACGTCGATGTAACATTAACACGAACCAAGTTAGCTTTGTTGTAGATGAGGACTTTAGAGACCGCACGCATATTCCGGAAGAAGTGGGTTACTTTGCGTTTGAGTTACCTGAGGTGGTTCCTGTTGCCAACGTGTGTAACTTGTTTCCCGAGCCCATTCAGAGTTGGACTGGTGTGAATAGCTCATTGACGGTTACCAGCCAGCAAACAAAATTTAGCGGCTGGTCTAATAACTATATTAATCAATCTTTAAAAAAGGTCTCTGAAGGCTATGAGCTCTTTAATGATAAATGGACAACTAAAGATGACTTTTTATTATTGGGTTTTGATGATGCGAGTGAGTTTTATCATATTTATAATTTTCCAGTGTGTGATGAACATCAATGTGATGTTGGTAATAATGATAGCCAACTTGAATTAAGAAAGATTAAAGGCAGTTACGTAACCTCTATTGCAGAAAAAAATCCATCAGAAAGTTTAACCATTACGGGCAAGGCTTCGGATATTTTGCAGAGCTGCGGAGCGGACTCAGATATATGTTCTTACCAAATTAACGGTGAAACAATAGATGTTTTCATTGAGAGTAACTTGTCTAAGCTCGTTATCAACAAGCAGGGGAATGATTATAATCTAGTTCGAGTCGTCTTAGATGAAGACAGTTATATCTCAGATGTTAAAGTTAGTGGAGGGGCGGGTGTAGAACTGGTTTTTCCTGATAATTCCACGGTGACCTTTGATAATTATGAGCATGATGCAGGAGATTTGGTATATGCCTTTGAGGGCAACTCTCAAATAAATGTGATAACACGTATGAAGTTTAACTTGGCAGTTGATATACAATCTGACTTCGCTTATCCCATTATATACGCTCCTAAAGGTGAGGTCATATTTGACGTTGGGAACTCTACTTTCAAAGGATTTATTCTCGCAGATACTGTAGATTTAAATCAGACAGCTATTCATGGTGCCGTGACAGCGAGAGTCGCCGTGCTTGATAATGGTGTAACGATAATCAAACCTGATTATTCTTGTGAACCCCCAGTACAGCAAGGATTATTGGTTGTAGAACCTCAACAATTATATAGCCTAACCTGTGAGCGAATTCCGGTTGAGTTTCGCCTAGAAGAGAATGGCGAATTGGTCGACTCTAATGAGCAGTTTGAAGCGACGGTAACCCCAACGGGAACGCGATGGTGTACGGGTGAAGCTAACAATGCGTGTGAAACTCCGGATTATACGTTTGATGGTGGCATTCGAACCTTGTATTTAGACTCTGATACGGTTGGTAGTTTCAGTGTTGGGGGAGTCTACGATTCAGAGCCCGCAACATCGACACAAGTTTTTTATGTGCCCTATAAGTTTGATACAAGCCCAAGCCAAATACATATGAATGCAGCTCAAGACTCTCAAGAGTTAGTGGTAGAGGTGACGGCTCAAGCTTGTGATCAAGGCGTTGTTAGCCCAGTAAATGGCTATACTAAAAACTTATCATTTGATGCTTCTAAAGATTACTTTCTTGAAATGCCTACCCCTGAAGATGGATCACTTGATGACTTCTCAGTTACAGATCTAAATTTTGATAATGGTGGTGCTACAACTGAAGTAAATTGGAGCAATGTTGGGCAAGTTAATGTAGTTATCAATGATCCTAGCTTTGATTGTTCTGAAATTGAAGGGTGTCCTATTTATGAACAGCCTGATTCCGCAAGTTCGGGGTTGGTTGGTAGCTTTGTTGTCAAATCTAAACCTTATGAGTTTGCTGTATGTACTGATAGCGATTCAAGTGGAACGAGTACAGAATCCAGTAGTAGTGGCTTTGTTGCAGCGGGGGAGAGCTTTGATGTGGACGTGAAACCCATGATTACCGGAGCTAATGTAAATTCCGTATGTTCAAATAATGTAGGTGTTCCTTCGAATTATTTTGTGTCTCAAGCTTCGATCAGTGTTTCCCATTATTTAGACACACCAAGTGAGGGTGTACTTGGCTATTTGATGCCCGACACGATATCTCCGAGTATTTCAATTAGTGATCAGTCAAATGGTGGGTACCAACTTGATGGGTTAACCTACTCAGAGGTAGGAAGTTTTGAATTGGTTGCAATTGAAACGGGTAACTTTTATAGCACCATTGCCCCTCCAAATGGTGATTCAGGTGTCACTGGGTCTAAAACTATCGGCCGTTTTTACCCCAAATACTTCATGCAAGGTGACCCTGAGTGGAATGTTACAAATCAAAATAATATTGCGTACCTAAGTCAACCTTATGATTCTACAGTTCACCAAGTGTATCCAATGGCATCAGGTGAGAGCGATACGGATAATGCGCTCAATAACTACAGGTTCTTCAGTTCAGACCTGCAAGCTAGTTTTGGTATTCTGGATGACACCAGTATAGATAATGATTTCTTGCTAGATACGGACGCTGGGTCTTGGTCTGTTGATCGTAAACATTGGTTACTGAATGACAATGCAGCTGAGCTGCAAAGAGTTACGGATTCAGATGACGTTAGCCGCAGAGATGGTCCTTTCAATACCAGTGATGCTAGCTCAATAGCCACTAATTTTGGTTTAACAGTGACAGGAGTTGATCCTGTGTCATTTACGGATTCAGACCCTGTTACCGATTCAGCTGCATTCCCAGTTCAACCTCCTGCCCGATATGGTCGAATGGCGCTCGATGATATTGGTGGTAATTCTGATACTACTCTAACTATTCCATTGCGCGCTGAGTTCTG
The DNA here is from genome assembly GCF_041468745.1 of Vibrio sp. 10N.286.52.F8. Lineage (NCBI taxonomy): Bacteria > Pseudomonadati > Pseudomonadota > Gammaproteobacteria > Vibrionales > Vibrionaceae > Vibrio > Vibrio sp. 10N.286.52.F8. The sequence continues at coordinate 67,830 of NZ_JBFRJF010000032.1, read as the reverse complement.
GGATGGCAGCGAGTTTATTGTTAACGAGGATGATGACCGCAGTACCTTCAATGGGGCTAATACTTGCAAACAAGTTATTTGGCACAGTGAAGAGGCGGCAACCACTTTAGTTTCACTTAACGGTAGTGGAAATGTGGATGATGGAGAAGAAGAGGTCACAGCAAATCAAAATACGCCAGCAGGAACAGACGCGCCACGTGAGCAAGTTCGTCTGTGGTTAAGAATGGATGACTCTGAGCCTGATAGCGATGGCGGAAATAACATCTCATGTAGTGGCAGTGATCAAGATCAACCATGGCTACGTTACAACTGGCGCCAACTGGGTGATGAAGATCCCTCCACCGTCGTCACATTTGGTATCTACCGTGGTAACGATCGTGTGATCTACCGAGGTGAAAGTGGCTTAACAGGTCAGTAATAATATAATTTTTGCCCCTTAAGTTAGGAATCTGTAAGAAATTGCGGGTTTCAGTCCATGTTTGTACTTCAATGCCTTGCCGTAACAGCAAGGCATTGGTACATTTAGTGCAATTTTTGTCTTCTAATTCTTGCAGGATGAGCGAAGAATATGTTTAAAAAACTTCGTGGCATGTTTTCAAACGACCTATCGATTGATTTAGGTACAGCCAATACCCTTATTTATGTAAAAGGCCAAGGCATTGTTCTTGATGAGCCTTCAGTTGTAGCTATTCGCCAAGATCGTGCGGGTTCTGCAAAGAGTGTCGCTGCTGTTGGCCACGCTGCTAAGCAAATGCTTGGTCGTACGCCTGGTAACATTTCAGCGATCCGTCCAATGAAAGATGGCGTAATTGCTGATTTCTACGTAACGGAAAAAATGCTTCAGCACTTCATTAAACAAGTGCATGACAACAGTGTGCTTAAACCAAGTCCTCGTGTTTTGGTTTGTGTACCTTGTGGTTCAACACAGGTTGAGCGTCGTGCTATCCGTGAATCAGCGTTAGGTGCTGGTGCTCGTGAGGTTTACCTAATCGATGAGCCTATGGCTGCTGCGATTGGTGCTGGCCTACGTGTCTCTGAGCCAACAGGTTCAATGGTTGTTGATATCGGTGGTGGTACTACTGAAGTTGCGGTTATCTCACTGAACGGTGTGGTTTACTCGTCTTCTGTTCGCATTGGTGGTGACCGTTTTGATGAAGCGATCATCAACTACGTTCGTCGTAACTACGGCAGCTTGATCGGTGAAGCGACAGCAGAGAAGATCAAACACGAAATCGGTTCAGCTTACCCTGGCGATGAAGTCGAAGAGATCGAAGTTCGTGGTCGTAACCTTGCTGAAGGTGTGCCTCGTAGCTTTAGCCTAAACTCAAACGAAATCCTTGAAGCACTTCAAGAACCTCTATCTGGCATCGTATCTGCAGTCATGGTTGCACTTGAACAGTGTCCACCAGAGCTGGCTTCTGATATCTCAGAAAACGGTATGGTACTAACAGGTGGTGGTGCACTGCTTAAAGACCTTGATCGCCTGTTAACAGAAGAAACAGGTATCCCTGTTGTTGTTGCAGAAGAGCCATTAACGTGTGTTGCTCTAGGTGGCGGTAAAGCTCTAGAGATGATCGACATGCACGGCGGCGATCTGTTCAGCGAAGAATAATATCTAGTGTTAGGCTCTTTTCTTATCTAGTTTTATGTAAAGAGCCTAGGACCTTGTCTATAGGATCAAATGTAGCTCTAGGACCAAATATAGAATGAAGCCAATTTTTGGTAGAGGTCCCTCTCTACAATTGCGCCTGTTTTTTGCTGTAATTTTATCAGCCAGCCTTATGCTGGCTGATAGTCGTTTAGATGCTTTCTCAAATGTTCGCTATCTATTAAACAGCATGGTTGCGCCTATTCAATATGCAGCCAACTTGCCTCGCACTATGTTCGATGGTGTTTACGACCGTTTTAGCACTCGCAAAGGGTTAATTGAATCTAACCATAATATTAAACGAGAAGTCTTGCGTCTGAAGAGCGAGCTGATTCTGCTTGAGCAATATCAAGAAGAAAACAAGCGCCTTCGTAAGCTGTTAGGCTCGCCGTTTATCCGTGATGAGAAGAAAGTCGTCACAGAAGTTATGGCGGTAGACACTTCACCATATCGCCATCAAGTCGTGATCGACAAAGGTCAGATTGATGGGGTGTATGAAGGTCAGCCGGTGATCAACGAAAAAGGCATTGTCGGCCAAGTCACTTTCGTTGCTGCTCATAATAGTCGTGTATTACTACTCACTGATGCAAACAATGCGATTCCTGTTCAGGTTATTCGTAATGACATCCGTGTGATTGCTTCGGGCAATGGCATGATTGATGAGATCCAGCTAGAGCACATTCCAACCAGTACCGATATACAAGAAGAAGATCTGTTGGTGACATCAGGTCTTGGTGGGGTATATCCAGAAGGTTATCCAGTCGCCTATGTTACGGCCGTTGATTACGACCCGAAACGTGAGTTCGCTGTGATTAAAGCAGAGCCTGTGGTTGAGTTCGATAAGCTCAGATACCTGCTGCTTGTATGGCCTGATGAAAACAAACAGATGCAAGCGGATCAATCGAGCATAGAACAAGCATTGTTAGAGGGCGAAGATGGCCAATAGCGTTTTGAGAAGCAAGGTAGTAATTTTCTGCTCATTTTTAATAGCACTGATTCTGCAGACGATCCCTTGGCCTGGTAGCTTAGATTTATTTAGACCATCTTGGTTACTGCTGGTTACGTGTTACTGGGTTTTGGCTCTACCGCATCGTGTTAACGTGGGTAGTGCTTTGATTTTAGGCTTATTGTGGGACCTTTTGATCGGCTCTACTCTGGGTATTCGAGGCATGATGATGGCAATAGTGATGTACATTATTGCGATGAACTTCCTCGTCATTCGTAACATGGCGTTATGGCAGCAAGCGATGATAATTGCCGCGTTAACGGTCTTGTTTGAGGTGTTGATCTTCTTTGGTGAATATTTGATCCAAGATGTTGTTTTCAATCCGTTATCGTTATGGAGCGCATTGATAAACTGTATACTTTGGCCTTGGATGTTTTTATTAATGAGACGCGTGCGTCGCCATTGGCATGTGAGGTAGCGTGACGATGGAAAAGAAACATTTAGTTTTGGCATCCGGCTCTCCACGCCGCAAAGAATTGCTATCTCAACTCGGTTATGAGTTTTCTGTCCTCGTAACCGATGTTGAAGAGTGTAAACACGCTCAAGAAACCGCCGAAGAATATGTTAAGCGACTATCTTTAGATAAAGCTTTAGCTGCGTTGTCTTTATTGAAAGATAACCCTTCTGAAAGGCAGCATGTCGTTCCTAGTTCTGATACTGTAGATAATGGCTCTGATATAGTCGTTCTTGGTTCTGATACCGTCGTTGTTAGTCAAGGGCAAGTACTTGAGAAGCCCTGCGATTTTGCTGACTCTAAGCGTATGCTTACTCAGTTAGCGAATGAACGTCACCAAGTGATGACGGCGGTTTCTGTGGTTTCAGAAGAAAAACAAAGAACAGAAATCATTATTACCGACGTATGGTTTAAACCCCTCAGTGAAAAAGAAATAGAACAATACTGGCAAACAGGGGAGCCATGCGATAAAGCCGGTAGCTATGGGATCCAAGGTTTGGGCGGACGCTTTGTTACCCGAATTGAAGGTAGTTATTACGCCGTTGTCGGCTTACCTTTATTTGAAACGGACCAGCTACTGCAAGAATTCTTATAATTACTAACCTGAGGTGCACCATGAGTGCTGAATTGTTGCTGAACGTGACCCCGAGTGAAACTCGTGTGGCCATGATTGAAGGGGGGGCTCTTCAAGAGATCCATGTCGAACGAGATGCTCGACGCGGTATCGTAGGAAATATCTATAAAGGACGTGTAAGCCGTGTTCTTCCGGGAATGCAGGCGGCTTTTGTGGATATAGGCCTTGAGAAAGCAGCTTTTTTACACGCCTCTGATATTGTCCCACACACTGAATGTGTCGCTGAAAACGAAAAGAAACAATTTCAGGTTCGTGATATTTCAGAGCTTGTCCGTCAAGGGCAAGACATTGTGGTGCAAGTGGTCAAAGACCCTCTTGGTACTAAAGGTGCTCGCTTAACCACTGATATCACTCTACCGTCTCGTTATCTGGTATTTATGCCGGGCGCAAGTCATGTTGGTGTATCTCAACGTATCGACAGCGAGTCTGAACGTAACCGTCTTAAAAAAGTCGTGTCTCGTTACTGTGACGAACACGGTGGCTTCATCATCCGCACAGCAGCAGAAGGTGCAGATTCAAATGAGTTGGCACAAGATGCCGCATTCTTGAAGCGATTATGGCTAAAAGTATTAGAGCGTCGTGGTAAGCACAAGGCGCGTACTCGTTTGTATGGTGAGCTTTGCTTAAGCCAACGTATCTTACGTGACTTCGTCGGTACTGAGCTGAGCAAGATTCAGGTCGATTCTCGTCTAGAATATGAAAACCTAAAAGAGTTTACCTCTGAATACGTGCCTGAGCTGACAGACAAGCTTGAGCTGTATGAAGGTGATAAGCCTATCTTTGATATGTACGATACCGAGAACGAAATTCAGCGTTCATTGGATCGTAAAGTCGAATTAAAGTCTGGTGGATATCTGATTATCGACCAAACTGAAGCGATGACCACGGTTGATATCAACACTGGCGCGTTTGTTGGTCGTCGTAATCTAGAAGAGACGATTTTCAACACCAATGTAGAAGCGACTCAAGCGATTGCTCGTCAGCTGCGTCTACGTAACTTAGGTGGCATCATCATTATCGACTTTATTGATATGTTGTCTGAGGAACATCGTAAGCGAGTACTAACTTCTTTAGAGGCTGCGCTCGACAAAGACCGTGTGAAAACCAATATTAATGGCTTCACGCAGCTTGGGTTGGTTGAGATGACTCGTAAACGTACTCGTGAAAGTATTGAGCATATCCTATGTTCGAGCTGTCCTGCTTGTGAAGGCCGCGGCAGTGTGAAGACAGTTGAAACCGTTTGTTATGAAATTCTTCGAGAGATCACGCGAGTGAATCGTGCGTACGACGCCGATAAATTTGTGGTCTATGCGGCAGCTGCCGTAGCTGAGGCGTTAGAGGGCGATGAATCTCATGCGCTTGCGGAGCTTGAAGTCTTTATTGGTAAGCAAGTTAAAATCCAGGCTGAGCCTCTGTACATACAAGAGCAGTTTGATGTTGTTATGATGTAATGGAAATTTTGTGAGCTCAAGCGTTACTCTGATTCTACGTGCATGTTTATGGTTAGTGGTTACTCTCTTAGTAACGCTAGCCATTGCCGTTACTACACTGCGTGTAGCCTTGCCCAATTTAAACAAGTATCAATCTGAAATTGAGCTTTGGGTAAACCAACACTCCGGTTTTGATTTTTCGATTCAAGATGTGGGCGGTTTTTGGCGTAACACTCACCCCTCTATTGCTCTGCAAGGCGTTAAAGCTAGCCTCCCCAATGCAGAAGATGTGACCTTCTCTGTTGAGCGTGTTGAAGTCGAGTTTGACTTGATTCAATCGCTCGTGCAGATGCGCCCGGTTGTGGCCGATCTAGTCATGAATCAAATGTATCTTGATATCCGCTCAATTGATCTGTTTGCCGGACAAAATGGCAAAGACGAACCTACAGATCCCGAGTCTTCCAAGCGAGTGATACAAGAGCTCGATAATTTACTGCTAAAAACACTCGTCGATGTAACTGCAAAAGATTCTTCTATTCTTTATCACTCTGTTTCGGGTGAAGAACGTCAGCTCGATATAGAAACCTTAAAATGGCAAAATTCAGACAAACATCACCTTGCTGAAGGTGTGGTGAGTATCAAAGATGCCAATCTAAACTCTCTGTCAGTGAGTGCTAACTTTATTGATGGTGGGTCACTGACTGATGTGACTGGTGAGTTTTATGTCAGTGCCGACAGCATTTCTGTTAAGCCATGGCTTACGCATTATATGCAGGCGGAATCCGGCATTGAAACGGGTACTGTGAGCTTGAATAGCTGGCTTACGCTGCGAAATAGCAAGCCAGTGAGCGCTTATGTTGAGGTTTTACCCTCAGAACTGGCGTGGAACGAAGGTGGCGAGCATGACCTCATGCTTGAGTCCGGTGTCTTTAAGTTGTCGCCGACTGATGATGGTTGGCAAGTAAATGGTCACTCACTAAACCTTAGAACGGATGACACACCTTGGCCGGAACTCGACGTAGCGTTCAAGTGGAATCAAGGTCCATGGCAACTCAACATTTCTGAGCTGGATATTGCGACTATTACTCCGTTGATTAAGCTGCTGCCTGACTCTGAACAATCAACCAAAATGATTAACGTATTGGCGCCGGGCGGCTCTGTTTCTGATATCCGTGTTTCCATGGGTTCGGGAATTGACAGTTTACGTTATTCAGCCAGTTTTTCTGATCTTGCTATCGAGCAGTGGGAACTAGTCCCAGGCTTTAGCCAAGTGTCTGGTAGTGTGTTTGGTTCGGCCTCGGAAGCGAAAGCTAGCCTGCATGTTATTGACGATGTGTTCCCTTATGGTGACGTATTCCAAGCTCCTTTGAATATCAAACAGGGTCAGGTTGATATTGTTTGGCAGCAAGATGAAAACGGCTGGAAGCTGTGGTCAGACAAAATCACAGCTGCCACCCCCGATTTACAAGTACTAGGCGCATTCCGCTTAGACTTCCCAAAAGATGCGAGCCCGTTTTTATCCTTCTACGGCGAAGCGGACGCTTACAATGTCGGTGAAACATGGCGCTACTTACCTACACTGGCTCTTGGGCAAGATCTAACAGACTACCTTTCAACTGCGATTCAAGCCGGTAAAGCGGATACCGTAAAACTGTTGTGGCATGGTGATTTGTCTCAATATCCATACACTAACCACGATGGTATTTTCCAGGTTTGGGTTGGCTTAGAAGATGCGAAATTCAGCTTTGATACCGCGTGGCCACTGATTACTGATCTTCAGCTTGATCTGTTGTTTGAAAATGATGCGATGCATCTGGATTCTCGCTCAGCTCAACTGATGGATGTGACGGCAGATCGAATCACAGGACGCATTCCTTATTTAGGGGAAGGCGGCCATATTGAAATTGAAGCTAAAGCGACGGCGTCTGGCAACGCAGTACGCGATTACATGACGTCTTCGCCACTGGTGGGCTCGGTAGGCGCAGCCTTAACCGCACTTCAAGTGAGTGGTGATGTCTCTTCTGAGTTCCAGCTGAATATTCCGTTTGATTCTGAAAAAGAAGCAAGAGCATGGGGTTACGCCGACTTAAGTGGCAACCATGTTGAGATTGAAGCGCCGCCAATGGTGCTCGAGAACACCACGGGTCGAATTGAATTTGATAATGACGTAGTGACGGCAAATGGCCTCGCTGCGGATCTGCTTAACCAAGGTATCTCGCTTGATTTTAAGGGCCTTAATGATGGTCCTGGCTATGCAGTTGATATTGATGTGTTAGGTGATTGGGACGTCAAGCCTCTAGAACCTTACATCGGTGAGCAATGGTTAAGCCGCTTATCAGGTCATGCGCAATGGCAAAGCCAGATTGATATCCAGCTGAATGATATCGGCTTTACCTACCAACTAGACTTACAGTCAGACCTAAAATACTTGGCGAGTGATTACCCATATCCATTGGCGAAAAAATCACTAGAAAGTGGCTCTGCAAGGCTACAGGCATCGGGTAACCAAGAGACGATTACCGCGCGCCTGCAATTGCCAAACACCAAGTACCAAGCTGAGATTGATATCACAGGCGACGTGCCTGAGTTAACGGCGACCAACTTAGTGCTTGGTCGCGGTGGCTACAAAATTAGCCCGGTGGTGGGCCATCACGCCCTGATTCGTACAGACAAATTCAATGCCGATGATTGGTTATCGGTTGTAATGGAACCGGTAAAGCCTTCAACGGCTGTACTTAGTCAAATGAACACGCCAACCATACCTGCGCCAAGCCGTATTACCTTTGAGAGTAAAGAGCTGATCTTGGGTGGTATCTCTTGGAATGACGTCGATTTTAGTGCTAGTAAGAACAAACAGGCGTGGCAAATGGAAGTGTCTAGCCAAGAGCTAGAAGGGGATATTAACTACCTGCCTCCTTATGATTTGACAGTTTCACTGGATCGTCTGCATCTGTTTGTTCCTGAGTGGAGTGATAAGAACAACCAAGATCAGCAACTGCTGCAACGTAAAGAACAAGCTGCGCCATTGATATCCAAATTGGATAGAGAGATCCACGATGCGATGCCAAACCTGACCCTGACGCTGAACGACTTTTGGCTGCAAGGCTACAAGGTGGGTAAGGTCGATGTTGAAATGACGAGGAACGAAGATCGTATCGAGTGGAACAAAATCCAGGTGCGAAGCGGCGGTAACAAAGCGGATGTGAGTGGCTGGTGGGAACTGCAAGGTGACAAGAGTCATTCATCGTTAACCGTTGATGTTGAAGGTGAAAACAACAGCGAGCTCATGGAGCGCTTTGGTATTACTTCCGGGATTCAAAAAGCGCCATTCGCGTTGGAAGGTCAACTAAATTGGGATGGTTCGCCTTGGGGAATCAAAATGGATACCCTTGATGGCAACGTTAAAACCAAGTTTGGTAAAGGCATTATCTCGGATGTGAGCGGCGCAGCTCGATTACTTGGCCTGTTTAGCCTAGATTCGATCATCCGTAAGATGCAGCTCGATTTCTCAGATGTGTTTGATAAAGGTATGGCCTTCAACAGCATCACCGGAACGGGCGAGATTCAAAATGGTATCTTCCTGACCAATGATCTGAACATGGATGCGGTCGCAGGTGAGATGAAAATCAAAGGTATCGCTAACCTCAACACGCGTCAGGTTGATGCTGAGGTGAACTTTACCCCAGATATTACCTCGGGTATTCCCGTATTAACGGCCTTTGCGGTAACCCCTCAAACGGCGCTGTACGTATTGGCGGTGACCACGGTTATCTCGCCAGTTGTGGAAGTCTTTACCCAAGTAAATTATTCGGTGAAAGGACCATTGGATTCACCAACGGTGAGCGAACTTTCTCGTAGCTCTGGCGAGTTTCAACTGCCAGAGAAGCTGAGAAAATTAGCCGAATAGGCCTTAAATTAGCCGAAAAGACCTTATGCCCGAGTCAGCGAATATACGGTGAAATGCTGATTTCTGAATCATAATGAATGGAGGAGCGATACACATGGATTGTGTTGGGTTGATTCAAATGACATCTGGCCCCAGCCCTGAATTGAACTTTGAGTACCTTGCTCAAGAAGTTGCAAAGTGCAAAGAGTTGGGGGCTAAGTGGGTTGTTTGCCCTGAAAACGCGTTAGTTTTTGGCAGTAAAGCCGACTATCACCAGTGTGCTGAGCCTTTTAATGATGGCCCACTGCAAAAGAAAATCTCTGAGCTAGCAAAGCTTCACAGAATTTGGATCGTCATTGGCAGTATGCCGATAAGCACAACTAACGGAGTGACGACCACCACCTTGGTGATTGATGATTTTGGTTGCCTCGTTGCTCATTACGACAAGCTACACATGTTTGATGTGGATGTCGCTGACGCCCATAAGTGCTATCGAGAGTCGGATATTTTCACTCCGGGCAACCAAGTTGTGACAGCGGAAACGCCTTTTGGTCGCTTAGGTTTGAGTATTTGTTATGATGTGCGCTTTCCACACTTGTATTCAGAGTTACGTAAGCAAGGGGCACAAATCATTGTGGTGCCTGCGGCTTTTACAGCGGTAACGGGTCAAGCGCACTGGGAAGTACTATTAAGATGCCGCGCGGTTGAAACACAGTCGTGGATTGTCGCGGTAGGTCAAGGCGGAAAACACCCTTGCCAAAGAGAAACATGGGGACACTCAATGGTGGTTGATCCATGGGGACGAGTGGTCGCACAGTTAGACCAAGATCCTAAAAGTATGGTGGTTGAGATAGACACATCCAGTTGCGAGTCCATTAGGCAAAATATGCCCATCGCGCAACACTCTCGATTTACCAATCAATTTTAATTACAAACAAGAGCCATCTATGAGCATTAATCAAATTGAAGAAGCGCTACTGAACCCGACAGGGCTTACGGAGCAAAATATCGCAGATACATTGGCGAGTATTGCTACCCGCCAAATTGATTATGCTGATATCTACTTTCAGTCAAGCTGGCACGAATCTTTAGTGCTAGAAGACAGCATTATTAAAGACGGCTCTTTCAATATCGATTGCGGTGTTGGCGTTCGTGCAGTATCTGGTGAAAAGACTGGTTTTGCTTACTCTGACCAAATCCAATTGGATGGTCTTAAGCAGAGCGCAATTGCGGCTCGTGGTATTGCTAAACAAGGTCAAAACGGCAAGGTTCAAGCGTTCAAACGCAACTCTAATCAAGCTTACTATGATGCAGTTAACCCGCTTGCGAGTTGGGAAAAACAGCAGAAAACAGAATTACTAAAATCATTAGATGCTTACATTCGGACTAAAGAGCCGATGGTGACTGAAGTATCGGTGAGTTTAAGTGGTGTGCATGAGCAGATGCTGGTTGCTGCGACTGATGGCACTTACGCTGGTGATATTCGTCCGCTGGTTCGCTTGTCTATTAGCGTACTTGCACAGAAGGGTGATCGTCGTGAGCGTGGTAGCGCTGGTGGTGGTGGCCGTTTTGGTTACGACTTCTTCTTAAGTGATGACAAAGGCACTCAAGTTGCTTACCAATTTGCGGATGAAGCGATTCGCCAAGCATTAGTTAACCTTGAAGCAGTGGCTGCGCCTGCTGGTGCCATGCCTGTGGTTCTTGGTTCTGGTTGGCCGGGCGTTCTGCTGCATGAAGCGGTAGGCCACGGTTTAGAAGGCGACTTCAACCGTAAAGAGTCGTCAGTATTCTCCGGCAAAGTTGGTGAGCAAGTAACTTCAAGCCTATGTACGATTGTCGATGACGGTACATTAACGGATCTACGCGGTTCATTGAACGTCGATGATGAAGGTGTTAACGGTCAGTACAATACGTTAATCGAAAACGGCATCCTAAAAGGTTACATGCAAGATAAGCTGAACGCTCGTCTAATGGGTGTAGCACCGACAGGTAATGGTCGTCGTGAGTCATACGCGCATCTTCCAATGCCACGTATGACGAATACATACATGCTACCGGGCGAACACACACCGGAAGAGATCATCGCGACGGTTGAGAAAGGTATCTACGCACCGAACTTCGGTGGCGGTCAGGTCGATATCACATCAGGTAAGTTCGTATTCTCAGCGTCTGAAGCGTACATGATTGAAAACGGTAAGATCACTCACCCAGTGAAAGGCGCGACGCTAATCGGTTCTGGTATCGAAGCGATGCAGCAGGTGTCTATGGTGGGTAACGACCTAAGCATCGACCGTGGTGTGGGTGTGTGTGGTAAGGCTGGTCAAAGTGTGCCAGTGGGTGTTGGTCAACCAACATTGAAACTAGACTCGCTAACCGTTGGTGGTACTGAGTAATTCAGACTAACCTCTGCCGACTTACTTCAAAATATTAAATTGAAAAGCGCCTCCAATGTGAGGCGCTTTTTGTTTTTAGATTACTGATTCAGTGAGCGTATAGAGTCACTACATGTTCTCTTCCGCAAACTCAGCTAGTCGGCTACGCACCACACCATTGAGGTGGATGTTGGCACTGCCTTCGAAGTTTTTAAAACGCTCAACCATGTAGGTTAAGCCTGAAGTCACAGGGGTTAGGTAAGAAGAATCTATCTGCGCTAAGTTACCTGAGCAGACGATCTTAGTACCTTCACCACAACGGGTGATGATGGTTTTTATCTGTGAAGCGGTGAGGTTCTGACACTCATCCAAAAGCACAAAGGCATTTTGAATCGAGCGGCCACGCATGAAGTTGATTGATTTGAACTGGATATTGGCTTTGTCACAGATGTACTTCATCGAGCCTTCTGTGCAGTGGTCGTTCTTGTGCAGCGCTTCCAGTGTATCGGTCACTGCGGCTAACCAAGGCAACATTTTCTCTTCCTCTGTACCCGGAAGGAAACCTATCGATTCACCAATATCAGGGGTGTTGCGGGTTACGATGATCTTATCGAATTGCTTACGTTCAATGGTTTGTTCAAGTGCAGCAGCCATAGCAAGCAGTGTCTTACCACTACCTGCGGCGCCAGTGAGAATCACAAGATCAATATCAGGGTCGAGCAGCGCATCAATCGCCATGCCTTGATAGACGTTCTTTGGTGTGATGTCCCATGCTCTGCGATTCATCAATCTTTCGCGGCTGAGGTCTCTCAGGGTAATGCTTTCCGGCTCAATCTCCTCGACTCGAGCGGCAAAGTCACTTTCTTCGTCAATCACATATTGGTTGAGGAAGGTTGGCTCGAACGGCGCTCTTGCTAAGGTGTGCAGCGTCTTGCCGCCTAAACTTCTGCTCTCGACATTATCGATACCATCCCAAAATGAGCCTTCCAGTTGTTGGAAGCCTTTGGTGAGGTATTGGATATCATCAATCAGTTGGTCAGTTTGATAGTCTTCAACAAAACGTACACCGGCGCCTTTTGCTCGTAAACGCATATTGATGTCTTTGGTGATGAGAACCACTTCGCGTGGTGCGCGTTTATTTTGAAGATAGAGGACAGCGTTGAGGATTCGGTTATCGCCCGCCTTGTCATCGGCAAAGGCTTTGATGCTTTCTTGAAGTTCGTAGTCAGCGAGTATTGAAATACTGCCAGATGCATTTATGTCTTTAGAAAAAGGGATGCCTTCCGATATTTGGTCTGGTGTGGCTTCCCTGAACAGGTCTTCGAGCGTTCGAATCGCAATTCTCGCATCTCGAGCAACGTCTCTTTTACTGTCTTTGATTCTGTCGAGTTCTTCTAGCACTGTCATGGGGATAACGACATCGTGCTCTTGGAAAGAAAATATAGCGAAGGGTTCGTGAAGTAGGATATTGGTGTCTAAAACAAATAGCTTCCGGTTGGTCTCGCCCATAGCATCTCCTTGCCGACGTGCGGCTTGCCTTGCATTCATTGAACGTAGATAAAGCTCATATAAAGATTAGTATCTGATTCTGGTGATAGTCAACTACTCACCTAAACTTCATCTAGAGGAACAGCACCATATCGTTACGAGTGAATATGGTGTATTCGTTTGAGAGCAGCAATCTACTACCTATAGATTAACCATGAATTTTTGACAGTTTGATTGCACTGGCGAAAACAGAAAAAAAGCATGAAATCATCTCCTTTAGGCGTGACCTAAATCACAGCATCGAGTAAGATTAGCGACCTTTTTCTGCACCATTTTCTCGAGATATTTATTATTGAGAGCGCACTTAAAAAGTGGCTGCAAACTAGACATTTTTGGCTATATTTTTAGTTCAGGAGCGATAATGTTCTTGTTTAAAACTGCAGTTAAGAAGACCAAATTCCAACTATAAGATTGAGGTAGTCGATTCATGACATTTGCTTTGGGGCAACGCTGGATAAGCGATACGGAGAGCGATTTAGGTTTAGGTACCGTTGTAGCAATGGATGCTCGCACAGTGACACTAATGTTTGCAGCGTCAGAAGAAAACCGTGTTTATGCACGTACTGATGCTCCCGTAACCCGAGTAACGTTTAATGTAGGCGATGTCATCGAATGCCAAGAAGGTTGGTCTCTGTCTGTCGAAGAAGTTATCGAAGACAAAGGGCTGCTAACCTACTTAGGTACTCGCGAAGATACCCAAGAAACAGAAGTCACTCTGCGTGAAATCTTCTTAAGCAACCAGATCCGCTTTAACAAGCCACAAGATAAGCTATACGCAGGTCAAATCGACCGTATGGATAACTTTGTGTTGCGTTACCGTGCGCTAAGCAACCAGTACCAACAACACAAGAGCCCGATGCGTGGCTTGTGTGGTATGCGTGCTGGCTTGATCCCTCATCAGCTATACATCGCTCATGAAGTGGGTCGTCGTCACGCTCCGCGCGTTTTACTGGCTGATGAAGTGGGCCTAGGTAAAACCATCGAAGCGGGCATGATCATCCACCAACAGGTGCTGTCTGGCCGTGCTGAACGCATTCTGATTGTGGTTCCTGAAACTCTACAACACCAATGGTTAGTAGAGATGATGCGCCGTTTCAACCTGCATTTTTCTATCTTCGATGAAGAGCGTTGTATTGAAGCGTTTGCTGAATCAGACAACCCGTTTGATACCCAGCAGTACGTTCTGTGTTCTTTGGACTTCCTACGTAAGAGCCGTAAGCGCTACGAGCAAGCACTTGAAGGCGAGTGGGACTTGTTGGTTGTCGATGAAGCGCACCACCTTGAGTGGAGCCAAGACAAACCAAGCCGTGAATACCAAGTGGTTGAAGGCTTAGCGGAAAATACGTCTGGTGTGCTACTACTAACAGCAACGCCTGAACAGCTTGGTCGTGAGAGCCACTTTGCACGTCTGCGTCTGCTTGATCCTGATCGCTTCTACGATTACGAAGCATTCGTTGAAGAAGAAGACCAATACGCACCGGTTGCTGATGCAGTAACGGCTCTGTTCTCTGGAGTGAAGCTTGAAAACAGCGCGAAGAACCAGATTACGGAACTGCTTTCTGAGCAAGATGTTGAGCCTCTGTTCCGTGTGATTGAAGGTGATAGCAGCGAAGAAGAGCAAGCGTTAGCTCGCCAAGAACTGATTGATAACCTTATGGATCGCCATGGTACCGGCCGTGTTCTTTTCAGAAACACACGTGCTGCAATCAAAGGCTTCCCTAAGCGTAATGTAAACCTACTGCCGATGGAGATTCCAACGCAGTACACAACCTCAATGCGTGTATCTGGCATGATCGGTGGCAAAATGGCTCCCGAAGCTCGTGCAATGAAGATGCTGTATCCAGAAGAGATCTTCCAAGAGTTTGAAGGTGAAGATTCAAGCTGGTGGCAGTTCGACTCACGTGTTAACTGGTTGATTGAAAAGATCCAAGACAAGCGCAGCGAGAAAATCCTAGTGATCGCCTCTCGTGCAAGTACGGCTCTTCAATTAGAGCAAGCACTGCGTGAGCGTGAAGGTGTACGTGCAACTGTATTCCACGAAGGCATGTCGATTCTAGAGCGTGATAAAGCTGCGGCTTACTTTGCTCAAGAAGAGGGCGGCGCTCAGGTTCTTATCTGTAGTGAAATCGGCTCTGAAGGTCGTAACTTCCAGTTCGCTAACCAACTTGTGATGTTCGATCTTCCATTCAACCCAGACTTGCTTGAGCAACGTATTGGCCGTTTGGACCGTATCGGTCAGCTGCGTGATATCGACATTCATGTTCCTTACCTAAAAGGCACATCACAGGCGATCCTTGCGCGTTGGTTCGATGAAGGTCTGAATGCATTTGCGGAAACTTGTCCAACGGGTCGCACGGTTTACGATAAGTACTCAGATGTTCTTATCGAGATGCTGGCTTCTGGTAACACTGAGCAACTTGATGAAGTGATTGAAGAGTCTGCCAAGCTAAATCAAAGCCTGAAATCAGATCTAGAAAAAGGCCGTGATCGCCTATTAGAAATGCACTCAAACGGCGGCGACAAAGCGCATGAAATTGCAGAGAAGATTGCCTCGACTGACGGCGACACTAACCTAGTAACGTTTGCACTAAGCCTGTTCGATACGATTGGCTTGAACCAAGACGACAAGGGTGAGAATGCTCTGGTTGTAACGCCGTCTGAGCACATGATGGTGCCAAGCTACCCAGGCTTACCATACGAAGGCGCAACCATCACGTTTGATCGTGATACTGCGCTTTCTCGTGAAGACATGAACTTCATTAGCTGGGAACACCCAATGATTCAGGGCGGTATCGATCTGCTACTGAGTGAAGGTGTTGGTGCATCAGCGGTATCACTACTGAAAAACAAAGCGCTGCCAGTGGGTACTATCCTGCTTGAGCTGGTTTACCTTGTGGATGCGCAAGCGCCGAAACGCAGCGGTATCAGCCAGTTCTTGCCTAAGACGCCAATTCGTTTGATGATGGATGGCCGTGGTAATGACTTATCAGCTCAGGTTGAGTTCGACAGCTTTAACCGTCAATTAAGCCCTGTAAACCGTCACCTAGCGAGCAAGCTAGTTAACTCGGTACAAAGTGAAATTCACAAGCTAATCGAAGCGGGTGAGACGCACGTACTTCCTAAAGTGGAAGAAGTGCGTGAACAAGCTCAACGAGATATGCAGACTAACCTGAACGGTGAATTAGAGCGTCTACAAGCGCTTAAAGCCGTGAATCCTAATATTCGTGATGAAGAGCTAGAGGTAATCGAAGCTCAAATCAATGAACTGACCGGTTACATCAGCAAAGCTCAGGTTCAGCTAGATTCATTACGCTTGATTGTGGTTTCTCACAACTAGTTTTGAATTAGCGAAATGCTTCAACGAAATAAGGCCTTCATTATGAAGGCCTTATTTGTATCTGTAGCTTAATTAACAATTCAAGTAGCTGGTTACATTAACCACTTCCACCAAACAAATACCGCTAGGAAACCAAATAGGTAAACAAGACCTGCTACAGACAACCATTTTAGTTTGCTGCCAATAGCTAGCGCTTCTGGAAGCTTAGCTTTGTTGACCAAGATGAAATTAAGCAGAGCGAAGAATGGCGTTGTTGCAAACGCGAGTACCATTGCGAAATCGAGCATAGGCATCAGTGCTGCGCTAAAGAACATCACAATCGCGAGTGCCGCGATAGAGACAATGATTATCCAGCCTTGCAGCATTCTTGGGCTTGAATCTTTTTTGAATAATAGACGTTGTGATTCAGCAAGCACGCGTGAGTAGCCATCGATAACGGTAATGGTGCTACCAAAGATACAGAAGAAAGCGATAAGAGCGATTAACGGGCGAGACCATTCACCAATTGTCGAAGCGTAGATGCCGACCAATTGATGAGTAAAGCCAACACCGGAGCGAGACAGTTCAACTCCCGAACCGTGAAGTACTAGCGCGCCTAACGCAACGAATACTAAAGCAAGCAGCGCCGTACCAATGTAGCCAACGTTAAAGTCGAACAGCGCTGATTGTGCGGTCACTTCCTGCTTCTCTTTTTGGCTTTTTAGCCACATAGAGGTGATGCTTGATATTTCGATAGGCGCAGGCATCCAACCCATGGTCACCACGATAAAACCAATAGCAGCCAATGACCAAGGCGACGGTGGAACAAAAGCAGCATCAGGTTCGACTGGAGAGCCGATAGCAATGGCGACTGCAGCTAAGGTTGTGATGGTTAAGATCGCCATGATCGCTTTAGATAGTGTATCTAGAGCACGATAATGGCCAGCAAACAGAATGATCAAACAGGTCGCTAAAACGATCATGCACAAGGTGCTAGTGGCTAAATCGAAAGGAACAAAGTAACTGAGTAGGCTTGCACTGAATAATAGCAGGGCAGCGGTATTCACGACCGCAGATATGGCACTCAAGATCGAAAAGATCACAAGGTATGGGCGGCCTAGGTTAGAGTAACCTTCCACCAAGCTTTGACCCGTTCCTAGCGTGTATTGGATGCCGGCTCTGAAGAATGGATATTTAAATACGTTAACGAGGATAATGAGAGCGGCAAGCTGCCAACCATAAATCGCACCCGCCTTGGTTGAGGCGACTAAGTGAGAACCACCTACAGCCGCTGCGGCCATCATAACGCCTGGGCCAAGAGACTTAATTAAACTTGATAGGGGAGCTGAGGTTGGTGTTTTTGTGTTGGTGGTTTTAACCGTACTTTCCATCATTTTTCCTTTGATGCTGACTTCTTATTATCTGTTACCCTATCAATACCATGTTTTGTAAAGCCGTCAACTTTTATGTACGAAAATATTGAAAATTGTATTTATTTATAAACGAATCAACCGTGAATTATTTGTTCACTAGCAATTAAGAGGCTTCAATGGCGTTAGAACAGTACACACCACCACGTGAACCGTGGATTGATATTGTTTATCAAGATGACGATATTCTTGTGGTGAACAAGCCTGCAGACCTGCTTTCTGTTCCGGGTAGGTTACCTGAGCATTACGACAGCATGTGGAGTCGGTTAGTTGTCGAATTTCCAGAGATTCAAGTCGTTCATCGATTGGACATGTCGACCTCAGGCTTGATGCTGCTCGCTAAACACAAACAAGCTGAGCGTCATTTGAAGAAGCAATTTCAATATCGACTGACACACAAACTCTATTACGCCCGAGTATGGGGTTCAGTAGAAGAAGCAGAAGGTTTGATTGACCTCCCTCTTATTTGCGATTGGCCAAACCGGCCGAAGCAGAAAGTGTGTTTCGAGGATGGTAAATCATCTCAGACTCGCTATGTGGTTGAGCAAGAAGAGGTAAAAACGACCTTATTGAAGCTACTGCCTATCACGGGACGATCTCATCAGTTGCGAGTGCACTGCATGGAGGTGGGGAATCCTATTGTGGGTGATGAGTTTTATGCAACGCCAGATGCATTTACCTATAGCGAGAGGTTAGCTCTGCACGCGTGTGAACTCAGTTTTTATCACCCGGCCAATGATCAGTTATTCAAAGCCTTTGTTCCGTGTGAGTTTTATCCTCAAGCATCGCCACAAATCGAACAGCACTTTGAAATTGCGCCTGAGCTTCCAGACTACAGTAAGCTAAAAGCTTAGAATGGACTGATTCATAGATCTAACCAAGGAAGAAGAATGCCAACGCTGAAAGTTGTGTTTCTCGATAGAGCGACTATCCCATCTCAAATTCATTTAAAGCCTCTGAGCTTTGAGCATGAATGGGTAGAGTATGATTTCACAGCTCCTGAGCAAGTATCAGAGCGAGTTGAAGAAGCTGATGTGGTGATCACTAACAAGGTAGTGCTCAATGAGTCGAATCTCGCTGGTGCGAAAAAACTCAAGTTGATCGCGGTTTCAGCGACCGGTGTCAATAATGTCGATGTGGAATACTGCAAATCTAAAAACATTGCAGTGACAAACGTGCAAGGCTATGCGATTCAATCGGTTCCTGAACATGTCATCGCAATGCTGTTTGCACTTAAACGAAACCTTGTTGGTTATCATAAAGACATTGAGGCGGGCGAGTGGCAAAAGGACAAGCAGTTCTGCTTCTTTACTCATCCGATTCAAGATGTGGCTGGCAGCACACTGGGGTTGATGGGGAGTGGCAGCTTAGGTCAAGCCACCGCAATGTTAGCCAAAGCGATTGGTATGAAGGTGATGTTTGCCGAGCGAAAAGGAGCAGAGTCTTGTCGAGAAGGGTATCTACCTTTTGATACGGTATTGAAGCAAGCGGATGCGATCAGCTTGCATTGTCCATTGACTGAAGCGACCCGTAATCTGATTTCACAGCGAGAGCTAGCAATGATGAAACCAAGTGCGGTGTTAATTAATGCTGGCCGTGGTGGGCTTGTCGATGAACAAGCTTTGGTTGAAGCTTTGAAAGGTAATGAGATCGCAGGTGCGGGCATGGACGTGTTTACACAAGAGCCTGCAGACAACTCGAACCCACTCTTAGCTAACAGTCACCTACCTAACTTATTGCTGACACCTCATGTTGCGTGGGGCAGTGAAAGTTCAATTCAAAAGCTGTCTGATATCTTAATCGACAATATTGATGGGTTTGTTGCGGGTAATCCGCAGAACTTAGTGAGTTGATTGAAGAATTAAATTGCGTGAACGAAAAACAAAAAAGGTTGGCTTTTAGGCCAACCTTTTTAGATCGTTGTGTCGATTAAGTGATTTAGCCTTGCGGCTTAACTACCAATACATTGATTGGTGAGTTCTGTACCACTTTGCTTGCAACAGAACCAAGCACAACTTTGTCGATTTTCGAACGCTTATGGCTAGGCATCACGATAAGGTCAGCGCCCAGTTTTTCTGCGTAATCTAGAATCGTTGTGTAAGTCTTGCCTTCGGCAACGTGAACTTTATACACCACTTCATCGTCAATGTGCTTGTCAGCAAACTCTTTGAGCTGATTTTTCACATCAAGCTTCATTTGGTTCGCTGCATCTTTCGGGAAGTAAGACGCAACCATCGACATGTGAATGCCCGGTAGTACGTTAAGAATGTGGACTTCAGCATTGCTGTGTTTCGCGTGCCATACCGCTAGCTCGACGGCTTTATCAGAAAAGCCTTTGTCGTTAAGATCAACGGGAACAAGGATTTGTCTATACATGTATTCGTCTCTTTTTGAGCAGCGCTTAGTACATACCAAACGCTGTAATTATCTTTTCCATGTAGTAAAAAAGCCAAATAGAGTAGAGCGCTACTTGGCTCTATCCATTACGCGCTAATCTCATCCTTACGAGCACGCCTTCTTTGGTTCATCGCTAAACCAATCAAAATCAGTAGGGCAGGTAAGAATACCCACTCTTTCATTGGTCGTTCTGCGTCTTGGATAACTGATTTAATTTCCCAATCAAAGTCAATGCCAGCGGCTTCTGCAGGGCTACCAAACTCAACCATATCAACAATCATCTTGTCGTCAGCTTGTGTCAGCATTAGGCCCATTGAAGCAATGCGGTCTTCACTTGTTGTCGCAGAATCTTCAAACGGAAGGCGAACTGTTTTCTCAGAATAGTTACCTTCTAAGTTTTCGCCACCTACTCTCAATTCAAGTGATTGTCCCACAGATAGATTTTCTGTGATTTGAGCGATCTCAACTCCAGGTGAAAGAACTTTCTCTGGATAAATCATGTCCCACCAGAAACCTGGGCGGAAGAAAGAGAAGGTCAGAACGATAAGTAGAATCGTTTCCCACCACTTGTTCTTCGTGAACCACCAACCTTGTGTCGCTGCTGCAAAGATAAGTACCGCAGTCACAGAGGAGAAAATCGTCAACGCTAAGTGCCACCAAGAATCAATACCCATCAATAGAAGTTGGGTGTTGAAGATGAACATGAATGGCAGAATCGCGGTACGAATATCGTAGGTAAAGCCTTGAATACCCGTACGAATCGGATCGGATTTCGCAATCGCGGCTGCAGCAAACGCTGCGAGACCAACTGGAGGCGTATCATCTGCAAGAATACCGAAGTAGAACACGAATAAGTGAACCGCAATCAATGGAATGATCAAGCCGTGCGCTGCGCCTAAGGTCACAATTACTGGTGCCATCAGTGTGGAAACAACGATGTAGTTCGCCGTTGTTGGCAAGCCCATACCTAAGATCAAGCTGATTACCGCAGTGAATAGCAACATAA
This sequence comes from Vibrio sp. 10N.286.52.F8, assembly GCF_041468745.1. Lineage (NCBI taxonomy): Bacteria > Pseudomonadati > Pseudomonadota > Gammaproteobacteria > Vibrionales > Vibrionaceae > Vibrio > Vibrio sp. 10N.286.52.F8. The sequence continues at coordinate 46,703 of NZ_JBFRJF010000032.1, read as the reverse complement.
GAATGATGCTACCGCCTGAGATAAACTCAACGAAGTCAGTCATTACAAGACCGATACCCGTTAGAGTCACCACGCCTACAACCGTACCTGCAGCCGCTGTCGCTACACCGATACCAATCATGTTACGTGCGCCTGAAACCAAGCTCTCTGCTAGATCAACGAAGCCAGCTTTAGTTTGCTCTGCAAGATCGTCTGATTTGTTCATCAGAGTCATTAACGGACGCTGAGTGATCAGAATGAAGATCATGAACACGGTCGCCCAGAATGCCGACAGACCTGGAGAGAAACGTTCAACTGTTAAACACCAAACAAGTACTACGATAGGCAGTAGGAAGTGCAAACCAGATTTAATCGTTGGCCCCGGCTCCGGAACTTCTTTTAGATCAGCATCGATTTCCATGCCGCCTTCAGCTGCGTATTTTGCTGATACACGAACCAGCGCAACATAAGCGATCAATAGCGCCACAGTTACGATTGGTGTTGCCGCATCGCCAAATACATCTTTCGTCCAACCCACACCGTAGTAAACCGCGGCGCTGATGACACACAGACCTAAAATGGTACCCGTGAAAGACAGTAAGCTTTGTACGATAGTTGGTGTGTGGCGACGAGGTAGGCCAGTCATACCTGCTTTACATGCTTCTAGATGAACAATGTAAATCAGAGCGATGTAAGAGATCAGAGCGGGCAGTAGCGCGGCTTTGATTACTTCTACATACGAAATGCCCACATACTCAACCATCAAGAAGGCTGCTGCACCCATGATAGGTGGTGTTAATTGACCATTGGTTGAAGCCGCGACTTCTACCGCACCGGCTTTTGTGCCCGGGAAACCAACACGCTTCATTAGCGGGATAGTAAAGGTACCCGTGGTTACCACGTTCGCGATAGATGAACCTGATACCAAACCAGACAGACCTGATGCGACAACGGCTGCTTTCGCTGGGCCGCCCTTCATGTGACCAAGCAGAGAGAATGCAACTTTAATAAAGTAAGCACCGGCGCCAGCACGTTCTAGCATTGCACCAAACAGTACAAACAAGAATACGAATGACGTTGATACGCCAAGTGCCACACCGAATACACCTTCAGTTGTTAGCCACAGATGCGACATTGCCTTGTTCAGGCTCGCACCTTTGTGGGCAATAACGTCCGGCATGTGAGGGCCGCCAAAGGTATAAAGTAGGAATACTGCTGCCACAACCATAAGAGGTGGACCCAAAGCGCGTCGTGTTGCTTCAAGCAGTAAAACCATACCGAATACAGCCGCAACAATATCGAATGTTGTTGGTGCGCCCGATCGCTCAGCGAGTTCAGTATAGAAAATATAGATATAAGAAGCTGAAAAACTACCTACAAGCGCTAATATCCAATCGACTGCGGGGATGCGATCCCTAGGTGAATTCTTCATGGCTGGATAAGCGGTAAAGGCTAGGAAAATAGCAAACGTAAGGTGAATTGCTCGAGCTTCAGTGTCGTTTAAAATTGCGAAGTTAAAAATGAACGGCAGCGGAGATGCATACCAAAGTTGGAACAGTGACCAACATAGAGGCACAAACCATAAAATACGGCCTTGGATACCACGAGGGCTACGCGCACCAGTATCTGATTGTGCCACCATTTCTTGCACATCTGGAGACGGTGATGTTGTCTGCGTCATGTACTTTATCCTTATTATTGATGGTCTGCCTTTTCTTACGAACAACCAAACGTTATTTATTTCCTATCTAGTGTAGTGAATGGATAGGGAAATGCGTTTTTTGTTCGTCTTTGTCTTAGGCTTGATACGAAGGTAAGTCCTCCAAATTGGAGAAACTTAAAGGGCTGTTCTTTTCACTTAAATTATTTTTATAAAACGTGAAAAGCCAATAAGGAGGGCTAGCCTCCTTATTGGTGTAGTAGGCTTAAAGTAGAGTTACTTTAGAAGGCCCACTTCTTTGTAGTATTTTGCTGCGCCTGGGTGAAGAGGGATAGAGATACCCGCTTTAACCATGTCTTCTTTTTTCAGGTTAGCAAATGCTGGGTGTAGGCGTTTGAAAGTGTCAAAGTTTTCAAATACTGCCTTAGCAACGTTGTATGCAACTTCTTCAGAAACGTCTGAAGTTGTTACCATAGTAGCTGCAACACCGAAGCTGTTTACGTCAGCGTCAGTACCACGGTACATACCAGCAGGAACTGTGCTGTAAGCGTAGTATGGGTTTTCAGCTACGATCTTGTCGATCTGTGGACCTGTTGCTGAAACCAGTTTTGCATCACAAGACGTTGTTGCTTCTTTGATTGATCCGTTCGGGTGACCAACCATGTAGATGAATGCATCAATCTTGTTATCACAAAGTGCTTGTGAACGCTCAGAACCTTTAAGTTCAGAAGCAAGCTTGAAGCTGTCGTTAGTCCAGCCCATAGCGTCCATTACAACACCCATCGTTGCACGGTCACCAGAACCTGGGTTACCAATGTTTACACGCTTACCTGCTAGGTCAGACACATTGTTGATGCCAGCATCAGTACGAGCGATGATGTTGAACGGTTCTGTATGTAGAGAGAACATCGCGCGAAGTTTCTTGTATTCGCCCTGATCTTTGAACTTACTTGTACCGTTGTAGCCGTGGTATTGCCAGTCCGATTGAACAACACCGAAATCTAGTTCACCAGCACGGATGGTGTTAACGTTGTAGATTGAACCACCAGTAGACTCTACAGAACAACGAATGTTGTGGTCTTTGCGGCCCTTGTTCACTAGCTTACAAATCGCACCACCAGTTGGGTAGTAAACACCCGTAACTGAACCAGTACCAATCGTGATGAACTCTTGAGCGTTAACAGCGCCAGCGCCCATTACAGCAGCTGCAATAGCACCAACTTTAATAAGTTTGGTAAATGCCATGAATTTCCCTTCCTTTATTCATTATTAACCCTGAAACAAGTGTAGTTGCTTCAGGAGTTTCCTATTTGGAAACGGCACCTTTTTCAATCCATGTGATGAAAAAGTGGCTGAATAATATCAAAAATTGGCAGAAAATTACTCGAATGTTAAAAGATATAGCTAAAAAATCTAACAAATGATGTCTTGATCTCGTGTTTGATTTGCTACTGAGTTTTTTAAAATCAATGGTTTAGTGTGATTTTGGAAGGGAGGTATGGATATTCTAGGATGTGATTTGGATCACGAAGCAAATAGATACTCGTGATCCATTAATAAGGCTGATAGTTATGAAACAGCGATCAATTATCCTGCGTATTCAAACAGTTCACACACTGAATCAAACAGTTGCTTAGTGGTAACCGATAACGTTGGGGTAATGAAGATAGTATCATCACCTGCGACTACGCCCAGTATACCTTCCGACTTACCTAGTGAGTCTAATAAACGAGCAATCAGCTGCGCCGCACCAGGACCTGTGTGTATCACCACCAATGCATTGTTGTGGTCAATATCTAGTACTAATTCTCTTAGAGAGCTAGAAACGGTCGGAACACCTAGCTCAGCAGGAAGACAGTAAACCATCTCCATTTTTGCGTTACGAGTTCGAACGGCACCAAACTTGGTTAACATACGCGAGACTTTAGACTGGTTGATGCTTTCAAAACCTTCGTGTTTTAGGGCATCCACAATTTCGCCTTGTGAGCCAAAACGTTCTTCTTTTAGTAAGGCTTTAAATGCACGAACTAAGTTGTCTTGCTTTTCTGTATTGCGCATATGTCATTCTTATTCATTAACAAAGATGTTTGCATATTCTCGCATACATATTCAATTTTAGCCAAAACATCCCTGTAATTTGTTAGTCATATCACTGTAAATATTTAATAGAATAATGTGTTATTTGCGACGACTTATTTTGTTATTTCAGTCGATTATCGCCATAATGCGAACTTGCTGTGTAGCACGGTTTTATTGACTTGCGCGAAGTCGCAAAGCTAGCGTTAATTGATTGTAATCACTTTGTGATTAATATAGTTTTTTAACTTAGATTTAGCTCAAGAATTACCCTACAAAGAATCTATAAGAGAAAGCTCTCAAGGAGAATAACAATGAAAGTAGCTGTTATTGGTGCCGCTGGTGGCATCGGTCAAGCCCTAGCCCTACTACTTAAGAACCGCCTACCTGCTGGTTCAGATCTTGCACTTTACGACATCGCTCCGGTAACACCGGGTGTTGCTGCCGATCTTAGCCATATCCCAACGCCTGTTTCGATCAAAGGTTACGCGGGTGAAGATCCAACACCAGCACTCGAAGGTGCGGATGTTGTACTTATTTCAGCGGGTGTTGCTCGTAAGCCTGGTATGGATCGTGCGGATCTTTTCAATGTGAATGCTGGCATTGTTAAGTCTCTTGCAGAGAAAATCGCAGTTACTTGTCCTACTGCTTGTGTTGGTATCATCACGAACCCCGTAAACACAACAGTGCCAATCGCGGCTGAAGTACTGAAGAAAGCGGGCGTTTACGACAAGCGTCGTCTATTTGGTATTACGACTCTTGATGTGATTCGTTCTGAAACGTTCGTTGCTGAACTTAAAGACAAAGATCCAGGCGACATTCGTGTTCCTGTTATCGGTGGCCACTCAGGCGTAACGATTCTTCCTCTACTTTCTCAAGTTGAAGGCGTAGAGTTCACTGACGAAGAAATCGCAGCACTAACGACTCGTATCCAAAATGCAGGTACAGAAGTAGTAGAAGCGAAGGCTGGCGGCGGCAGTGCGACACTGTCTATGGGTCAAGCGGCTTGTCGTTTCGGTCTTGCTCTAGTGAAAGCGCTTCAAGGTGAAGAGAACGTGATTGAATGTGCATACGTTGAAGGTGAAGGCGAACACGCTCCATTCTTCGCACAGCCAGTTAAACTAGGCAAAGAGGGCGCTGAAGCGATCCTTAGCTACGGTGAGCTGAGTGACTTCGAACGTAACGCTTTAGATAGCATGCTTGAGACGCTAAATGGTGACATCGAGATTGGTGTTGAATTCGCTAAATAAGCGAAACGCTATTTAACTCAGACTTAAGCTAATTAATAAGGGCCGGTCATTATGATCGGCTTTTTTGATCCTGAAGTTCAAGCTACTCGTATTTAGCTTTACAATTAATGTGAAGGTAAATGTTATGGCTACTGTTCAGAAGGGTATGAATGTCGAATATTTGGGGCACTTAGGAAAAGTATTGGTAATTGATGAGCAAGAGCAGTACGCGCTAGTAGAGACTTACAACGGGCATGAGCAGTACGCGGTGCCAATGGAAGAGCTTGAAGAGATTGAAGCACAACTGCCGTTATCATTAGAAGCCAGTCGATATTGAATTTGGCTCACCTACAAATATTTGTTGAAAACCAAAAAAAAGAGCCCTGAGGCTCTTTTTTGTTATTTATATAGAAGCTAGAAGCGAGTTGTCTATTAAGCTGCTTACTTGCTGCGTTTAACAGATAAGTGTGCGAGCGTGGTTAGCGCTTGCTTATATTCAGAGTCAGGAAGTACAGAAAGCTCAGCGATGGCTTTATCGGCCTCTTCGTAGGCTTTATTTGTGGTGTACTCTAAAGAGCCTGTCTCTTTCATCACAGCCATAATGTCGTCAAGACGTTCCATGCCGTTCGCTTTCTCAATCGCTTCACGAATCATGCTAGCTTGTTCAGGAGAGCCATTATGCATTGCGTAAAGTAGAGGCAGTGTTGGTTTGCCTTCGGCTAGGTCGTCACCAACGTTCTTACCCATCTCTTTACCATCAGCAGTGTAATCCATCACATCGTCAATCAGCTGGAAAGCGGTGCCTAGGTATTTACCATAGTTCTGCATTGCTGTTTCGATCTCTGGTGATGACTCAGTAAGAATTGCGCCGATTTGGGTCGCAGCTTCGAACAAGCGAGCGGTCTTAGAGTAGATCACCTGCATGTAGCTTTCTTCTGTGGTGTCTGGGTTATTGCAGTTCATTAATTGTTGAACTTCACCCTCGGCAATCACGTTTACTGCTTCACTCATTAGCTCAAGGATCTTTAAAGATCCTAGTGTTGTCATCATTTGGAATGAGCGAGTGTAGATAAAGTCACCCACCAAAACGCTAGCGGCATTACCAAAAGCGGCATTGGCCGTCGCCTTACCGCGTCTCATGTCCGATTCGTCGACAACGTCGTCATGAAGCAGGGTTGCGGTGTGAATAAACTCGATAAAGGCTGCAGAGGTGATATGAGCTTCACCTTGGTAACCAAGTGCGCGGGCAGATAAAAGAGCTAGCAAAGGGCGTAGGCGCTTTCCACCACCGCTAACGATATAAAAACCAAGCTGGTTGATTAAACTTACGTCAGAATTAAGTTGGGCTTGAATTGTTTCATTCACTTTTGCCATATCATTGGCAGTAAGCGTTTGGATAGCTTTAAAATCCATTGTTCATCCGGCTGAAGTTAGACCCTGTAAGGCTTATACGTTGTATTCAATTGTTGAATAATACACTAAAAAACGTTGATTAATACATCGCTAAAGGGCATGATTGCCGCACTTTTCTTTGGCGAACAGGTTTTCGCCAATTTTTTAAAAATATGGCTTGTCATAGCGCCATGATTCCCGTAGAATCTGCGCCCTATTGATTAGTTTAGCGCACACCCGAGTTGTACAATTAACAACCATAGGCTGTGCGGAAAAAGCGGAGTAAAATATGTACGCTGTTTTCCAATCTGGTGGCAAACAACACCGAGTAAGCGAAGGTCAAACACTTCGTTTAGAGAAATTAGACGTTGAAACTGGTGCAACTGTTGAATTTGATAAAGTTCTTCTTGTTGCTAACGGCGAAGAAATCGCTGTTGGTGCACCTCTTGTTGAAGGTGGCAAGGTTACTGCAGAAGTAGTACAACACGGTCGTGGCGATAAAGTAAAAATCGTTAAGTTCCGTCGTCGTAAGCACTCGCGTAAGCAAGCTGGTCACCGTCAGTGGTTCACTGAAGTGAAAATCACTGGCATTAACGCTTAAGTATTAGGAGAGTTTAACAATGGCACATAAAAAAGCTGGCGGTTCTACTAATAACGGCCGCGATTCAGAAAGCAAACGTCTTGGTGTTAAGCGTTTTGGTGGTGAATCTGTTCTTGCAGGTAACATCATCGTTCGTCAACGTGGTACTAAGTTCCACGCTGGCACAAACGTTGGCATCGGTAAAGACCACACTCTTTTCGCTCTTACTGAAGGTAAAGTGAAATTTGCTGTTAAAGGTCCTAAAAACCGTAAGTTTGTAAGCATCGAAGCTGAGTAATTTAATCTTTAATTAGATTATTTTATTAGCTTTCAAGCTGAATTCAAAAGCCCTGCCGATTCGGCAGGGTTTTTTATTTATAGCAAGAATAAAAAAGCAGACGCTCTTGTTTTGGTTTTGAGAAGCCGTTTTATTTTTTGATAAACAGTTTGGTTTTTAAGAAGCCGTTTGTTTTAAAAGAAATAGAAAGCAAAGAACCTCTCCTTATTTGTTCCTTGGTTGCAGGTCGGCCTAGATCTTAGGTGATCGATCTAAACACGGATCTGCTAGAATTTATATCACTCCTTGATGAGTGGTAACGCAACGTAAGTGCGGAGTTAAAAAATGAAATTCGTTGATGAAGCGGTAGTAAAAATAGAAGCCGGTGATGGCGGTAATGGTACAGTTAGCTTTTGGCGCGAAAAATTCGTCGCTAAAGGTGGTCCTGATGGCGGCGACGGTGGTGACGGCGGTGATGTTTACATCCAAGCGGATGAGAACTTAAACACACTGATCGATTACCGTTTCCAACGTTTTTACAATGCAGAGCGTGGCGAGAATGGTCGCGGCGGTAACTGTACTGGTAAACGTGGTAAAGACATTACGCTGAAAGTACCAGTTGGTACGCGTGCAGTTGATATCCACACCAACGAAATCGTTGCTGAAGTTGCTGAACACGGCAAGAAAGTAATGGTTGGTAAAGGTGGTTGGCACGGTCTTGGTAACACGCGTTTTAAATCGTCTGTTAACCGCGCTCCTCGTCAAAAGACAATGGGTACTAAAGGCGAAGTTCGTGAACTGCGTTTAGAGCTTCTTCTATTAGCTGACGTTGGTATGCTTGGCCTACCAAACGCAGGTAAATCTACTTTTATTCGTTCAGTATCTGCTGCGAAACCAAAAGTGGCTGATTACCCGTTCACTACTTTGATCCCAAGCTTGGGTGTGGTAAGTGTTGTCCCTGAAAAGAGCTTCGTTGTTGCCGATATCCCAGGACTAATCGAAGGCGCAGCTGATGGCGCTGGCCTTGGTATCCGATTCCTTAAGCACCTTGAGCGTTGTCGTGTTCTTCTGCATATGATCGACATTATGCCGATCGATCAATCTGATCCTATTCAGAATGCACTAACGATCATCGATGAGCTTGAGCAATACAGTGAAAAAGTTTCACAAAAACCTCGCTGGTTAGTGTTCAATAAAGTTGACCTAATGCCAGAAGACGAAGCAGACGAAAAGATTCAAGAAATCATCGATGCTTTGGGCTGGGAAGGCGAGTACTTCAAGATCTCTGCTGTGAATAAAATCGGCACCAAAGACCTTTGCTTCAAACTAGGTGAGTTTATGGAAAACCTACCTCGTGAAGTTGTAGAAGTTGAAGAAGAAGAAAAAGTAGACTTTATGTGGGATGACTACCATAAAGATGCGATGAGCGGTAAGAATGTCGTTACTGAAGATGACGACGATTGGGACGATTGGGATGACGAAGAGGATGACGGCCATGTTATCTATGTTCGTGACTAATCCTCTTAGTTTCTCATAACGCATCGGTCGCTTCTTACAAGTACACTGATAGTTTTATTAAACCGCAATGAAAATTGCGGTTTTTTTGTATCTAAATCATGACGTCTTACTGTTTTTTATGCAAAATTTATCTTTAGATAATTAACGCCTATGGGAAGGAAATCATGGCATCAAAGCAAAGAGCGATCTCAAGACTCGTCGCTCAATCAGGACAAATGTTATTGGCGCACGGGGCAGAGAGCACACTGGTCGGCGATATCATGCGTCGCATCGGTATTGCTTGTGGGGTGAATGAGGTTGAAGTCGCACTGTCAGCCAATGCGCTTGTTGTAACTACCGTAATGGATGATCACTGTATTACCACTACTCGAAGTTGTGCTGATCGTGGCATTAACATGCAGGTTATCACCGACATTCAACGCATTTGCATCATGATGGAGAAGGGAATTCTCGATTATGATTTGGCGTATAAAAAGATTCAAAACATCAGCCCCGAGCGCTACAACCGTTGGTTAGTGGTTGTGATGATAGGGTTGTCGTGCGCCTCTTTTAGCCACCTTGCGGGCGGAGACTGGCAAGTCTTCATGATGACTTTTATTGCTTCAGCTTGCGGTATGATCGTCAGGCAAGAGATTGGGCACCGCCATTTCAATCCGCTATTAAACTTTGCTATCACAGCATTCGTTACCACGACCATTTCAGCTCAAGCCGTACTTTACAATATTGGCGGCCAACCCACGATCGTGATGGCTTCATCTGTATTAATGTTAGTACCTGGTTTTCCTCTGATTAACTCCGTCGCTGATATGCTTAAAGGCCATATTAATATGGGGTTAGCGCGCTTTACCATGGCCAGCTTATTAACTCTGGCGACGAGCTTGGGCATTGTCGCGGCGATGAGTCTATCAGATGTTTGGGGGTGGGCAAGCTAATGAGTATTTTCGAACTGTTTTTAGGTCTGCTCAACGATATGTTTTTCGCCGCTATTCCTGCGGTTGGGTTTGCATTGGTGTTTAACGTTCCGCAACGTGCTTTAATTTATTGTGCACTCGGTGGTTCTATCGGTCATGGTAGCCGGTATCTGATGATGCACTTTGGTATTCCAATCGAATGGGCGACGTTCTTCGCCGCAACCGTGGTTGGTATGATAGGGGTTCATTGGTCACATAAACTGTTAGCACATCCTAAGGTGTTTACGGTTGCAGCTCTAATTCCTATGGTGCCAGGTGTGTTCGCCTTCAAGGCGATGATTGCGATGGTGGAGATTAACAGGGCAGGCTACACGCCTGAGTTGTTGGCAATGTTGATGGAGAACTTTTTAAAATCGATGTTCATTATCGCAGGGCTTGCGGTTGGCTTAGCGGTGCCAGGGCTGTTATTCTATCGCCGTAGACCTATCGTTTAGCGTTAATTTTCTTTTTAGGGACAGGACTTTCGATTTATGATCATCAGCATGATAGCGGCAATGGCAAACAACCGTATAATTGGTAAAGACAATCAGATGCCTTGGCACTTGCCTGCGGATTTCGCATGGTTCAAGCGCTCAACGATGGGTAAACCTGTCGTAATGGGCCGTAAAACCTATGATTCGATTGGACGTCCTTTACCTGGTCGATTAAACATTGTGATCAGCCGTGATGCGAACTTGCAAATTGAAGGAGTGACCACGGTAACTTCTATTGAACAGGCTCTAGAGCTACTCAGTGATGTTGAAGAGGTGATGATCATTGGTGGCGGCTCTATTTATGAGAGCTGCTTACCTAAAGCGGACAAGTTGTATCTGACTTACATCGATTTCGCCGTCGATGGAGATACACAATTTCCTGACTGGGGTGAAGGTTGGAAGCAGAGCTTCAACGAGAGCTATCAAGCTGACGAGAAAAACAAACACAACATGGAGTTTGTGATTCTCGAGCGTTAACTGTGGTTATCAATAGCTAGTCTCTGAAAAATGCTTGCGTTACCCTACCAAGGTAGCGCAAGTTTCTCGTATCTTTATAGCGCTTTCTGAGTGAAAAACTGTTTATCTTCCCAGCGAAGAATTGTCAATTCACCTCCCCAGACGCATCCAGTATCAAGTCCAATTACGTCTTTTCCGTTATAGCCTTCAAGCGCAGCCCAGTGTCCAAAAACAACGGTTTTATCGAGCTTTATGCGTTGCGGAAGGTCAAACCATGGCACTAATGGTTCATCGGTAATCTCATTCGGTGGTAGCTTACATGCCATGTCGAGACGGCCATCTTCAAAACAGAAACGCATTCTTGTCAGGCTATTGATCGCATAGCGATAGCGCTCAATATCATGTAAATCCTGATGCCATAAATCAGGCGCGTTGCTGTACATGTTTTCGATTAGCCATTGCCATTTATCGGACTTTAACAAGGATACGATCTCTCGATTTTCAACACGTGCTCTTTCTAGATTCCACTGCGGTGAGATACCCGCATGGCACATCACGAACTCTGGGTGTTCTTGAAGCAAAGGCTGTTGTCTTAACCATTCGAGTAGCAGTTCACGATCTTCAGCATCAAGAATCGCTTGAGTCTTATCTTTTGGTTTCGCTGGAAATAGTCCTAAGGACACCGCCAGAAGATGTAAGTCGTGGTTGCCTAATACAACCTTAGCTGCGTCACCAAGGTTACGAATAAAGCGTAACGTCTCCAATGATTTAGGGCCTCGAGCAACTAAGTCTCCGGCGACCCATAAAGTATCTTGGTGTTTATCAAAGTTAATTTTTTCAAGTAGTCCTTGAAGTTCGTCGAAGCACCCTTGGATGTCTCCGACAATGTAATTCGACACAATAGTTTCCTGTAGATACGGATGTACGGCTAATTAAGAATATTAGGGATTGCGAGTCTGAATGGGTCAACTTCGGTAATAAAATCAATGCCCTTGTTATCGGTCATCACATAGTGACCTTGCATAACGCCAACAGGGGTTTCGATGACCGTACCACTTGTGTAGGTGTACTCGTCGTTGGCTTCAATCACGGGTTGTTGGCCAACTACACCATCACCCTCAATGGTGAGCTGCTTGCCGTTAGAGTCGGTAATTAACCAGCGGCGAGACATAAGTTGCACCGTTGTTTTACTTAGATTTTTGATGGTAATAATGTAGGCGAAGACATAACGATTCTTCGTTGGCTCAGATTGTTCTTCTATGTACTTAGAGTGAACCTGGCATTTGATACAAGGCGTAGATATATCCATATTCGCACCTTTTGTTGTTGATATACTTAATGTAATTAAAGTATTACATAAAAAAGGCTCCTAACCGAAGTGTAGGAGCCTTTTTTATTTATTTGTCAGCGTTATGACTGTCGTACAACCAGTTTGCCATGTCGACAAACTGCTCGAGCGTTAAGTTCTCAGGACGCATGCTTGGGTTGATACCTAGCTCTTCAAGCACTTCCTTATCGATTAAGCTCTTGTAGCAGTTACGAACTGTTTTACGACGTTGGTTAAAGCCTTCACGACATACGCGATCTAGCCATTTCAGATCTTTTGCCGGATAAGGCAGCACTTCGTATGGCTGTAGGCGCACGACTGCTGAGTCTACTTTCGGTGGCGGAACGAAGGCCGTTGGTGGAACTTCTAACACAGGCGTTACTTTACAGTAGTATTGAGCCATTACAGTAAGACGACCGTAAGCTTTACTGCCAGGGCCAGCAGCTAGACGGTTAACCACTTCTTTTTGAAGCATAAAGTGCATGTCTTGCACGTCTTTATGGAATTCAAAAAGGTGGAACATCAATGGTGTAGAGATGTTATATGGCAAGTTACCAAAGATGCGTAGCTTATTGTTTGGCTTAACCAGTTCTTGGAAATCGAACTTCATCGCATCGCCTTCACGGATCGTTAGCTTGTCCGCAAGATCTGGATGGTTACGAAGACGTTCTGCAAGGTCTCTATCCAATTCGATAACAGTAAATTTATCGACAAGCTTACCCACAGGCTCAGTAATTGCGCCTAGACCAGGACCGATCTCTACCAAGTTTTGACCTGGTAGTGGGTTAATACTCGATACGATGCCATCAATAATGTATGGATCGTTAAGGAAGTTTTGACCAAAACGTTTACGCGCTTTGTGCCCTAAGTGGACATCATTTCTCATTGCTTTTTCTCTACTAATTCAATGGCGTGCGTGAGCGCTGTTCTAAAGCTCCCTGTATCGGCTTGGCCTTTCCCTGCCAAGTCTAAGGCGGTACCGTGGTCGACTGATGTGCGAATAAACGGTAAGCCAAGCGTGATGTTCACTGAGCGACCAAACCCTTTGTATTTCAATACCGGGAGTACTTGGTCGTGATACATACCTAAAACAGCATCTGCATCTTGCAAATATTTTTCATTAAAGATGGTGTCTGCTGGCAATGGGCCAACTAAATTGATGCCATCTTTTTGGCGAATTTTTTCTAGCGTCGGGGTGATAGTTTCAATCTCTTCACGCCCTAAACAACCATCTTCACCAGCATGTGGATTCAAGCCACACACATAGATAGTTGGTTTCTCAATAGCAAATTTTTCAACCAAGTCTTTATTTAGAATAGCAATAATTTGCTCTAATCTGTCTTCGGTCACAGCTTGAGATACATAAGCTAGTGGGATGTGCGTTGTTACTAGCGCAACACGCAGCCCTTCAGTTGCCAACATCATCACCACCAGTGGTGTATTGGACTTCTCTGCAAAGAACTCGGTATGGCCGCTAAAAGCAACGCCAGCTCGGTTAATTACACCCTTGTGAACGGGGCCGGTGACAATAGCATCAAATTCATCATTCATACAGCCAATTGCTGCGGTTTCTAAAGTATTTAATACGTAATGACCATTAGCCTCATTGAGTTGACCTGCAACTGCCGTTTCAGCAAGTGGAACGTGTTTCACTACCAGTGTGCCAGCGCGTTGCGGTTGCTTAGCTGCATTTGCATCGTAGTCCAGAAGATCGACTTCGATACCAAGAATTTTAGCTCGCTCGGATAGCAGTGTTTTATCAGCACAAACCACGAGTTGATGAGGCCAACTTTCTTGAGATAGAGCCAAAGTTAAATCTGGGCCTATCCCTGCTGGTTCACCTGCGGTTATGACAATACGTTTAGTTGTTGTCATCTTGGTCGTCCTCAACCATCTCAACAAAGGCACTTGCTCTTACTTCTTGTAGCCAAGCACCAGCTTCTTCGTTGAATTTACGGTTAAATAGAATTTGGTAAGCTTTGTTTTTCAAAGCTGAATCGGTACGGTCGACTTCGCGACGGTCTAGTACTTCAACAATGTGCCAACCGTGTACGGTTTTGAATGGCGCACTGATTTTGCCTTCTGGTAGCGTTTCTACTTGGTGTTTGAATTCTGGTACATACAAATCTGGTGTTTGGTAGCCTAGCTCACCATCTTGTACTGCAGAACCTGGATCTTGGCTGTATTGCTGTGCAAGGTCGCCAAAGCTCGCTTCACCTGCGTTTACGCGGCGCGTGATCTTTTCAAGTTGTTCTTTCGCGCCATCGTCACTCAAGATTACGGTTGGCTTAATCAAGATATGACGAGCATTCACTTCCGTTACTGCTACGGTTTCTAAGCCTTTCACATCTTCAATTTTTAGAATGTGGAAACCTACACCGCTACGGAAAGGACCGATGATGCTGCCTTTATTTTGCATTTTGATCTGGTCAGCAAAAATGGTTGGCATCTCTTCTTTACGCATCCAACCCCAATCACCACCTTGCAGCGCTTTAGGACCCTTAGAGTAAGTATATGCCATGGTGCTGAAATCTTTGCCTGAGTTCAGTTCTTCAACCAGTTCAGTAGCTTGAGCTTCTAACTCTTCTTTGGTTTGGTCATCATTAAAGCGCAGTTGAATGTGGCCAATTTTATATTGAACGGTCGCGTTAGTCTCTTGCGCTAAGATATCTGCTAGGTTATCAACTTCCGCAGGAAGAATATTGATACGGCGACGAACTAAGGCGTTACGAGCTTCACTTGCTGCAATCTCTTTTCTTACTTGCTCTCGAAATGCATTGTAGCTAAGGCCTTCTTCAGCAACCGATGCGGTAAGTTGTTCTACCGTTTGGTTGTTGTCTTTAGCGATACCTTCAATTGCTTGATCAAGTCGAGCATCATCAATACGAACACCGATACGTTCTGCTTCTTGAGTTTGAATAGTATCGATGATCAGTTTTTCTAGTACTTGCTCATTGAGCACATCTTGCGATGGCAGTGTTTGACCGCTTTTTTTTGCGTTGGCACGCAGTGTCTTCATCGAAGCATCGATGTCGCTTTGTAAGATAACGCCTTCGTTAACGATAACTTTTACGCTGTCTAGCTCAACCGGTGCTGCAAAGCTTGTTGATAAAGTACAGGTCGCTGCAATAGCAATTAATGTGCGTTTCCACAATGTCATGTGTAATCCTTTAAATTTACTGATTTCTTATCAGTAAAGAAAATTAGTTGTTTAAGAAGAATGGGCGACCGTAGCTCAATGAGTTATCAGAACTGCTATCCCCAACAGCGCCTGAATCAGAGCCTAAGTTAGTACCAAAGCCGATAATACCGAAATTCACACCAAAGTTATTTTCATATTCAGGCGTGACATTTGGATCACTAATGTTATTTGTCAGCTGGTTACTATACGTAAATCCGATATACCAACAATCCGATCTATAGTTCAAGCGAGCCAACCATTCTAGATTTTCTTGTGTGGTTAAATCATAGAAATATTGAGCACTGGCATTCCACTTCCGCGAAATCTGGTAAGCACCAAGTAAGCCTGCTTGTGAGATACCATCTCTAGTTATGGATGATACGTCAAAATCTACAGTTTCATTTATGTACTCTTCTGTTACATAGCGGTAGTTGGTTTGTATATAGCCGCCGGCAAAACGGTACTCAATGGTACTGTTAGCAAGTTGCATCGAAGATGAATCAATGTCGTATTGCACACCGCCATGGTAGAAAAGGTAATCATCGTAGTTGAAATCCATTTCAATAGCCCAAGACGAATAATTAGTTTTCTTATTAGAGTCGTCGTTGTCTAAAGTCTGTTTTGTATCTTTATCAAAATAGAAAATTTGACCAAAAGATATGTTTAAGCGCTCTCGGTACTCATCATCAAAAAAGCGAGATGATGCGCCATAGCTAATTTGATTTGCTGACGCAATGCGGTCTACACCACTGTATTTACGGCTTCTAAATAGGCCGTAGTAATCGGTTTGTAACAGCGTAGTATCATAAAGACCAATATCGCTTTGATCCTCTTCAGGAACATACAGGTACTGGACTTGAGGCTCCAAGGTTTGAGTATAGTTACCTACAATCGTGGTATCTCGCTCCAGAACAATACCAGCGTGGCTTCTAAATTCAGGGATAACTCGACTTACCGATTCTTCTAAATCTTTGTACTCGTCACTTGTTGTATCAACGCCATCAAGATCCTGTTGGTAGTATGTACCAAGTAATCGTGCTTCGGTTGTCCAAGTGCCCCAAGTGTTACCTACTGGGATTGTAATACCAGGTTCAACGTGAACACGAGTGGCTGATGGTTTGCCTGATGCGTCGGTATCGAACATTGATATATGACTGATTAAGTCAAAATCTAGGTAATCCATTACCTCTGGAGCATAGTAGTTATACTCGAGTTGTGGCATTAGACGATAAGGCAAGTTATTGCTGGTGGTAAGAACTTGGAAGTCTCGAACAAGTACAGACGCATCCCAATTTTGAGAACGGTATGTTGCTTGCCCTTCTTGAAGCAGTTGTCCATCTTCACGGTTACCGATATTTGAGCTCATGTCCGAAAAGTAGTCAATATCACTGACTTTAGAGTAATCAATTTCGAATAACCAAGATTGTTGGAATATTCCTGAATGTTCTAGTTGGAAACCCCAACGATCGCCTAGATCAGTGTACTTTTGATCGTCTGGTAAATATTCAGACTCGATACTACCGGAACCAAAATCGCTTAAATATCTGAATTTACTGTTGAGTTGAGTGCCACGCTCTTGCATGTACTTGAAGGTAGTTTCCAAATCGTAGTCTGGTGCTAAGTTCCAATAAACAGGAATTTCAGCTTCAAAACCATCGCTTGAACCATACGAAACTGTTGGGTACAAGAAACCGGTTTTACGTGTATCACCCACCGGTACTGTTAAGTAAGGTAAGTAAAAGACGGGAACACTTTGGATTTCAAAACGTGGATTATAAAAAGTGGCTTGTTCTTCGTCTTGGTCGACACTGATGCTCGATGCTCTTAGACGCCAAGCATTATCGCCGATAGGGCAAGAGGTAATGGAGCCATCTTCAATCTCATAAACCGCTTTACCTGTTTTTGCTATATAAACAGCATCTCCGCGACCGGGCTCGCAAAGGAATTCGTAATCGGTGTTCTCAAGCGTCATTTCATCTGTAGTCAGATTATTGGTCGCTCTGTCTGAGATAGATTTGATTTGACCATCACTAAAGTTTACGTTGCCTTCAGCTACAACGATATTTTCTTGTTGGTGCAGGGTTACGTTATCGGCAAGGATGGTCTTGTTCCCTTGCGTAACGACTACGTCACCTGAATATATTGCTTTGTCACCATTGATAGCTTCTAAGCGATCTGACTCAACATGAGCGGGTAGCTGTGTCTCGTTTTCTGCAGCGGGCTCGATCAAGCATTGATCTATAGAGGGCATTTCCTGCACACTACTATCGGTGATTGTTTCAGCTTGAGTTGTCGACACGTATAACGCCGTACTTATAGACGCGGCTAACAAGGTGCGGGAAAAAGATTGCATGAAGTTGAACTATCCTGTGTCACTAGATGAAGGGTTGATCTAGTATCAATCCAATTAATAAAGCATTTTCCTTATGATAAAGGAAATAATAGCATTCAGCATCATCAGACAGCATTACTCAGATAAAATTCATAGATAGAGAACACATAATGCAAATATTTGGCAAAATTTTGGGCGCGTTTTTTGGCTTTTTATTTGGAGGGCCACTCGGTTTAGTTTTTGGTCTGTTTTTAGGACACCAATTCGATAAAGCTCGCGGATTGAACCAATCAGGCTTC
This sequence comes from Vibrio sp. 10N.286.52.F8, assembly GCF_041468745.1. Classification (NCBI taxonomy): domain Bacteria; kingdom Pseudomonadati; phylum Pseudomonadota; class Gammaproteobacteria; order Vibrionales; family Vibrionaceae; genus Vibrio; species Vibrio sp. 10N.286.52.F8. The sequence continues at coordinate 28,953 of NZ_JBFRJF010000032.1, read as the reverse complement.
AATAGCTCTGGTTTTGGTCGAGGTCCAAGCCAAGCAGAAAGACAGAACGAGTTTTTTAAATCCGCTTTTGCGGTTATGGGGCACGTTGCTAAAGCGAAAGGGCAGGTAACGCCAGAAGAGATTCAACTCGCTTCTACCATGATGGAGCGTATGAACCTGCATGGCGAACAGCGTAAAGCAGCGCAAGATGCATTCCGTGACGGCAAAGAGAGCGACTTCCCTCTGAACGACGTACTTGAGCGAGTTAAAATCTCATCGGGTGGTCGTTTTGATCTTCTGCAGTTCTTTCTAGAGCTTCAGGTATCTGCCGCATTTGCGGATGGAAGTTTGCACCCGAGTGAACGTCAAGTTCTGCATAAAATAGCGCAAGGGCTTGGGTTTTCGGCAGCACAACTAGAACGCCGCTTGCAGATGCAAGAAGCTGCGTTCCGTTTCCAACAGCAAGGTGGAAGCTTTGGGGGGCATCAAGGCCATGGGCAATCATCAGGTTGGCAACAGGCTTCGCAACAGAACCAGCTTGGCGATGCATATAAGGTTCTTGGTGTGAGTGAAAGTGCTGATGGTAAAGAGGTGAAGAAAGCCTACCGTAAATTGATGAATGAGCATCACCCAGATAAACTGATGGCGAAGGGCTTACCGCCTGAGATGATGAATGTTGCGAAAGAAAAATCGCAAGAAATTCAAAATGCTTATGACCTGATAAAGAAGGTCAAAGGTTTTAAGTAATCGAACACCAAACCGAGTAATAACAAAGTTACTCGGTTTTTTATTAAAGGGAATTATATGACGTTAACGTATCAGAATGTTCTAGAGTTTTGGTTCGATGAATTGACGCCTAAAGATTGGTTTACTGGCGGCGCCGAGATTGACGCTTTGATAGCGTCTCGTTTTTCTGAACTGCACAAAGCCGCCATTCAAGGTGAGTTATTTGAATGGCGTCAGACAGCAGAGGGTCGCTTGGCTGAGATTATCGTGCTTGACCAGTTTTCTCGGAATCTTGGTAGAAATAGTCCAGATGCGTTTACTGCAGATCCTATGGCGTTGGTTCTAGCTCAAGAAGCGGTAGCGAGTGGCTTTGATCACCAGCTTAACGAGCAACAGAAAAGCTTCCTGTATATGCCTTATATGCACAGTGAATCTTTGTTAGTCCATGAACAAGCCGTGGAACTCTTTTCTCAAACGGGATTAGAGCATAATCTGGACTTTGAGTTTAAGCACAAGGTTATCATTGAGCGATTTGGTCGCTATCCGCACCGTAATGAGGTGTTAGGGCGAGCTTCGACTCCCGAAGAGATTGAGTTCTTGCAGCAACCGGGCTCAAGCTTTTAATTGTAGAAATACGGTCAAAGAATTGAGAAGAGGCTAGAGGTTAATAAAAACCTCTCGCCTCTTTTTTACTTTAGTGATCAACTTTAGCCTTAGAGCGAGTTTGCTTGGTTGAGCGACCAATCGTATTCATAACTGATGTTTTGAGTATTGGTTACTGCTTCAATTCGATATTGTTCTAAGTGCTGAATAAGCTGTTTCTTCGTACCAAAATCCACAGCAAACCATTCGTAAATCGATGATAGTTGAAGCTTATTGTTTGTAACCATCACGCCTTTGTCACTGCTTACAAACTCAGTTGCAGCTTGCTCTAGCAAGGCTTCAGTATTTTTAGAGGTAAAAGCGTCAGGTTGTAAGTTAGGGCAACCTAGGCTGGCACAGTTCACTGCATAATGCGTGCGAGGGTCTTGCCAAATCGGTCTTAAAATTCGATGTTCGATATCATTGAGTGTCAGTGTCTTTCCATTAACTGCAACTACATCATCTCCCCAAGGTCCAAAACTGAATAGTCCGCCGAGCTTAGTGATAGATTTAATTGGGTATGCATTAAGAATCAAATCAACAGTCACTGCATTGTATAGGTTAACCCAATAGGCATACTGTTCAGCTTTTGGATAGTCGAGAGGGTTAATCTGTTCAAGTCGGCTTATGTACTGCTTCAGTTTGGTTTTGTCTGAAGAACTCACCGTTTGATATCTAACTAAGGCGTGTTGACCTTGTTTTACTAAATAGTTATCGAGGAATTGTTGCCAATCTTGATGAGAAACTTGCTCAGAGTTGGCTTCATTACTTTGATTCCAGTAAGGCCAAAGTTCGGACTTAGGCGCAGACCACGCGAAGGTTGAGAAAAGTAGGCTGATAATAACAAGTAGTTGTTTCATGGCATTCTCCTGATGACTGACTACTAAGACCTTGTGGCTTACTATTTTCTTTCATAGCTCTTCAGTTAAACCACAGAGTTGAGTTAAATGAAGAAGTTGAATCGAATAAAAAAGGTTGGCACTGGGCCAACCTTTAGGTGTTATTGAAAACGCTTACTCTATTTCTAGACTGTGCTATTTCATGGTTCTTTATTTCAGGAAGCTAGGAATCTTTGCTTCAAATTCTGAGATTTTATCGGCGTGCTGAAGTGTAAGGCCTATGTTGTCTAAACCATTCAGTAAGCAGTGACGACGGAACTCATCAATTTCAAACGAGTATTCTTTACCATTAGCACTGACTTTCATCGCTTCTAAATCAACAGTGATTTCAGCGCCTTCATTCGCTTCTACGAATTGGAATAGCTCATCTACCTCTTGCTCAGTCAATCGAACTGGCACCATTTGGTTGTTGATCGAGTTACCATAGAAGATGTCTGCGAAGCTTGGCGCGATCATCACTTGAATACCATAATCGGCAAGCGCCCACGGTGCGTGTTCACGAGATGAACCACAACCGAAGTTTTCACGAGCTAAAAGAATTGAAGCGCCTTGGTAGCGAGCTTCGTTCATTACAAAATCAGGGTTTGGCTGTTGGCCTGCATCGTCTAGGAAGCGCCAATCGTGGAACAAGTGCTTACCAAAACCGATGCGGTTTACTTTCTGTAGAAACTGCTTTGGAATGATCGCATCAGTATCGATGTTGGCCGTATCTAGAGGAACGACTAATCCGGTGTGTTGTTGAAAACCTGACATGTTAAATCCTCTAATTAAAGTTCACGAATATCGACAAAGTGACCAGCGATAGCCGCTGCGGCTGCCATTGCTGGGCTAACTAGGTGCGTACGACCATCACGGCCTTGGCGACCTTCAAAGTTACGGTTTGATGTAGAAGCACAGCGCTCTTGTGGACCTAGACGGTCGTTGTTCATCGCAAGACACATAGAGCAACCCGGTAAACGCCATTCAAAGCCTGCTTCGATGAAGATCTTATCCAGGCCTTCAGCCTCAGCTTGTGCTTTAACTTGCTCTGAACCCGGAACGATAAGCGCTTGAACATGTTTCGCTACTTGACGGCCTTTCGCTACCGCTGCTGCTGCACGCATGTCTTCGATACGAGAGTTAGTACAAGAACCCACGAACACTTTATCTACGTTGTAATCAGATAGAGATTTACCGGCTTCAAGACCCATGTAAGCCAGCGCTTTTTCAGCTGATGCTTTTTCTACAGGGTCTGCGAAGCTTTCTGGTGCAGGGATTGGTGTGTCTACTGAGATAACCTGACCTGGGTTGGTACCCCAAGTGACTTGTGGTTTGATGTCTGCCGCTTCTAATGTAACAACTGCATCGAATTCTGCATCAGCATCGGTTTTTAACGTATCCCAGTATTCGATTGCTGCTTCTAGGTCTTCGCCTTCTGGAGAGAACTTACGACCTTTGATGTACTCGTATGTCGTTGCATCTGGAGCGATTAAGCCTGCTTTAGCGCCAAGCTCGATTGCCATGTTACATACTGTCATACGACCTTCCATCGTAAGGTCGGTAATTGCCTCACCACAGAATTCAACTACGTAGCCAGTACCGCCAGCAGCCGTTGTTTTACCGATGATCGCTAGCACGATGTCTTTTGCAGTGATGCCAGGAGTAACCTTGCCTTTTACTTCGATCTTCATGGTTTTAGCGCGAGCTTGTTTTAGCGTTTGCGTAGCTAGAACGTGCTCCACTTCTGAAGTGCCGATACCGAATGCTAGTGAACCAAATGCACCGTGTGTAGCCGTGTGCGAGTCACCACATACGATGGTCATGCCCGGCAGAGTAATACCTAGCTCAGGGCCCATTACGTGCACAATACCTTGGTATTTGTGGTTTAGGTCGTAAAGCGTGACACCAAACTCTTCACAGTTCTTCGATAGCGTTTCCATTTGGATACGAGCCATCTCACCAGAAGCGTTGATGTCTTTAGTTTGTGTCGATACGTTGTGATCCATGGTCGCGAAAGTCTTGCCAACTTGGCGAACTTTGCGGCCTTTCTCACGCAAGCCATCAAATGCTTGAGGTGACGTTACTTCGTGAACTAAGTGACGATCGATATAAAGAATTGGTGTTTCGCCCTTCGCTGCAACCGCAACGTGAGCGTCATAAACTTTTTCGTATAAGGTTTTTGCGTGCTGGTTTGTCGACATAGCTTTTCTTCCTTGGGAGCATCAGTCCCAGTGTTTGTTTCTAGCCAAGTCATGCGGTTTACGCTGACTTGGCTTGATATTATTCTTATGTACTTGCTTCTAATCGGAGCCTTTAGCTTATGAAGCTAAGATGTACTCAGCGATCTTGTCACCCATTTCAGAGGTAGTCAGCGCTTGGTTTTTGCCAGCAAGGTCTGCCGTTAGCTCGCCTGCAGAAAGTGCTTTAGAAACCGCTGCTTCGATGTCTTGTGCTGCCGCTTCTTCGCCTAGGCTGTAACGAAGCATTAGGGCTGCAGAAAGGATTTGCGCGACTGGGTTTGCGATGTTCTTACCTGCGATATCTGGTGCGCTGCCACCTGCTGGTTCGTATAGGCCGAAGTTGCTTTCATTTAAACTTGCAGAAGGAAGCATACCCATAGAGCCAGTGATCATTGCGCACTCATCAGAGATGATGTCACCAAAGATGTTTGAACATAGCATTACGTCAAACTGAGATGGGTCTTTGATTAGCTGCATGGTCGCGTTGTCGATGTACATGTGGTTTAGCGTGACATCTGGGTAATCTTTTGCGATTTCTTCAACCACTTCACGCCATAAGATAGAGCTCTGCAGAACGTTTGCTTTATCGATTGAGTAAACGTTTTTGTTACGTAGACGTGCAGATTCAAACGCAATCTTGGCAATACGTTCGATCTCGTAACGGTGGTAAACCTCGGTATCAAAAGCTTTCTCAGTTGCGCCTTCGCCTTCACGACCTTTAGGTTGGCCGAAGTAGATGCCGCCTGTTAGCTCACGAACTACAACGATGTCGAAGCCGTTACCTGAAATGTCAGCACGCAAAGGCGAGAAAGACTCTAGACCTTTGTGGATTTGTGCAGGACGTAGGTTACAGAACAGTTGGAAGTGTTTACGGAGAGGAAGTAGGGCACCACGCTCTGGTTGATCGTTTGGTGGAAGGTGTTCCCACTTAGGGCCGCCAACCGAGCCAAATAGTACTGCGTCAGATTCTTCACAGCCTGTTACTGTCGCTTCTGGAAGTGGACAGCCGTGGTTATCAATTGCGATACCACCAACATCATACTCTTCACGAGAAAAGCTAATCGCATGCTTCTTTTCAATCGCGTCTAGCACTTTGTGTGCTTGCTGCATTACTTCTGGGCCAATGCCATCACCAGGTAGTACGGCAATCTTGTATGATTTATCAGTCATGTTAATCCTTTAATTCTTGTTACTGAGCTCTTTCGCTCGTTTTAAATTTTGTCCCTAAAGCCAATAACATCGGCTCTAGGGCTCTGTTATTGGGTGTTTAAACTGTTGCGATTCTTTGCTGTTTCATTTCAGCAATGGTGTCTGCGCGTTGAATGCTATTAATAACGTGCAGTAGCGCCTGACCAGAGGCCTCAACGATATCCGTTGAAACGCCCGTACCGTGGTACTTACGGCCTTTATAGTTAGCAATAATATCAGCTTGGCCTAAGCCATCTTCGCCTTCACCTTTCGCGGTAAGGTCGAATTTATCCAATGCAATTTCGTAACCCGTTAAGCGGTAGATACATTGGTATAAAGCATCAACAGGTCCGTTACCGACAGCCGCTTCACATTTCTCTTCATCACCACATTGCAGCTTGATGCTAGTGGTAGACATAACACTACCAGATTGTACGCTTAGGTAGTTAAGTTTATAGAAGTCATCTTCGTCACGTAGATTTGCGAAGTGCATTAGTGCTTCTAGGTCGTAATCGAATACTTGGCCTTTACGGTCAGCCAGTTTCAAAAAGTCTTCGTACAATGAATCTAGGTTGTACTCATTGTCTTTGTAGCCCATTGCGTCCATGTGGCTCTTAACGGCTGCACGACCACTGCGGCTTGTTAGGTTCAATGCTTTGTTTTTCAAGCCAATAGACTCAGGTGTCATGATCTCGTAAGTGTTCTTGTTCTTAAGCATGCCATCTTGGTGGATACCTGAAGAGTGGCTGAACGCGTTAGCACCAACGATTGCTTTGTTGTCTTGAATTGGCATATGGCAAAGCTGGCTAACCAATTTACTGGTACGGTGAATCTCTTGATGATTCAAACCAGTATGAACACCTAGTAACTCTTGGCGAGTTTTGATGATCATTGCGATTTCTTCTAAAGAACAGTTGCCCGCACGCTCACCGATACCGTTAATAGTACCTTCAACTTGACGAGCACCGGCTTGTACCGCAGCAATTGAGTTAGCAACCGACATACCCAAGTCATCGTGACAGTGAACAGAGATGATTGCTTGGTCGATGTTTGGAACGCGATCAAATAGCGTTTTGATAATGCCACCAAACTCGTTAGGTACTGTGTAGCCCACTGTGTCTGGAATGTTGATGGTTTTCGCGCCCGCGTTGATTGCCGCTTCAACCATACGACATAGGTTGTCGATAGGTGTACGACCGGCATCTTCACAAGAGAACTCAACATCGTCTGTGTAGTTGCGCGCATGCTTTACCGCTTTTACTGCCATATCGACAACATCGTCGTAGCTACGGCGTAATTTATCTTGCACGTGAACCGTTGATGTAGATATGAAGGTGTGAATACGGAACTGCTCAGCGACTTTTAACGCTTCTGCAGCGGCATCGATATCCTTCGCTACAGCACGAGAAAGTGCACAGATTCGGCTGTCTTTAATATTTTTTGCGATGGTTTGTACTGACTCAAAGTCGCCTGGTGATGACACCGGAAAGCCCGCTTCAATAACATCTACACCCAGTCGTTCAAGTGCATAAGCGATCTGTAATTTCTCTTTTACCGTTAAGCTTGCAGCCAACGCTTGCTCGCCATCACGTAAGGTCGTGTCAAAAATTATCACTTGATCGTTCATGGGTGCTTCCTTATATCGATAATGAATCGATTGCTATCCAAATTATTATTAAGAATGATGTTCTTTTAAAAGTGCCAGTTACAAAAAAACCCGCTCAGCGCGGGTTTTAATATTTGTGTAGTTCTTGACCCACAACTTACCCGCGCGATTGGTTCACGATAAGGAGAAGTTTCAGCAGTCGAGAAGAAGAAAAAATCATTACACAAATATCCGTAAATAAACTGTTAACACCATATTTACCGCAATTTATTCTGAGCGTCAAACAAGAAAATCCAATATCAGCGTGCTTTGGCGGTGTTTTTTTTTGGTTTGTGCTGCTTGCGTGTTGTTTGCTGGTGTTATCAGCTGATTGAGTGTTTTGTACTGGGTGGTTAGTTTATCGTTTGGCTGATGTGTAGGTTAAAACTTTGTAGTAAATCTTTTTGATGGAACGATTCACCAATAAAATTAAAAGGGTGGCTAAATTAATTAATCATTTGATTAAATAGTGAGTAATTAATCTTCTACAACCATGTCGATTTATCCCTATAATTAATCGTGTGATTAATTATAGGGATAGGTCTCAGTGATGGCAGCGCGTAAAGCAGGGCGACCTCAACAGAATCTAGATGTACGGCAGTTACTCATTGAGCACGCTCGAGATCTGTTCGTGGTTCAACCGTACGACAAGGTATCGACTCGCTTAGTTGCTGAGCGAGCGGGTGTGAATATTGCGATGATTCGCTATTACTTTGGCAGTAAAGCCGGATTGTTTGAGGCGATGCTGCGTGAAACATTACGCCCTATGCAATTACAAATGCAGAGACTCGTTGATGAAAGCAGTCATGAGAACTTTCTTGATTTAATGCGGACTTACTACAAAGAGATGGTCAAAGTGCCGAAGTTTCCTCGCTTGATAGCCCAAGTGATGAATATGCCTCCCTCTGAAGTGCAAAGAGAGTTGCTCGAAAAGGTTTTCCTCGATGTTGCAAAGCCAGCCCAAGATGTCATTTTTGAAAAGTTGGTTGAACAAGGCATCTTAAAACAGAACATGGATCCAAAATTGTGCCGTATTTCGTATGTAAGCTTGATGGTGTTTCCTTTCATCGCTCCGCCGCCTTTATTGGCAATTCATGGGATTGAGATTAATGAAGAATTTCTTAATCGTTTAATCGAACACAACATTCAATTGATGACTGAAGGCTTTATTAACGCACCGAGCCCTTCTTCCGTGCAGGACCAAAGATAATGAAAATAAATAAAAAACTACTCTTCTTTCCAGCACTTGCGGTTGGTGTTATTGGCCTTGTCGCCGCGATTAACTTGAAGCCGGATCTTCCAACCAAACCTGGGGGTGATAGGGCTCGCTTAGTTGATACTGTGAGCCTAGAACAACAACTGATAGCGCCGTTAGCGGTCGGCTTTGGCAAAGTAGTGCCTAAAGTTGAATGGAAAGCGATTGCTGAGGTGACAGGACAGATCGTGTATCGACATCCAGATCTTGAAAAAGGCCAGGTGATCCCTGCAGGAACGGTCGTGCTCAAGGTTGATCCATTGGATTACGAATTGAAACTGATACAAGCAGAGGCGGATCTAAAATCAAGCCAAACCTCATTAGCGAAATTGAATCAAGAAGAAGACAACCTTAATCAGACTCTTAAGATCGAAAAGAATCGTTTGGTGATCAGCAATAAAGAGCTACAACGTAAACAGGATCTGCGTAAGAAAGGGCTCACCTCTCAATCGGATGTCGACCTGCAACAACAAAGCGCATTGTCTCAGCAGAAGTTGGTATTAGATATCGCGAACCAAATCGCGTTGATGCCAGATGAAAAGCGTGTTGCGGAAGCGGTGATTAAGGTCAACGTGTCTAAGGTAAAAGAGGCGCAGCGCTCTCTCGATAAGACCACGATCACTTTACCAAGAGCGATGCGAATTGCTCAGGTTGATATCGAACAAAATCAAGTAGTTAACCTTCAGCAGGAGATGTTTATTGCTCACGGGATTAATGTCATGGAAGTGGAGGCGCAACTTTCTATTCACGATATGCAAACTTTAGCCTCCAGCTTTAACCAGTTCCCTCGTGATGCTGCAGGAATCCCTAATCCTTATGAAGCGCCAATCAAAGCAAGCATTCAACTTAACAGTGGCAACCTTAACCTCAGTTGGCCTGCGAAGGTGGCAAGAATCAGTGAAACGGTTGATGAAAACCAAGCGACGGCGGGGATTATTCTCGAGATCGCTCAAGATTACTCACAATTGCAACCAGACAGCGCAACGCCTTTGGTTAACGGTATGTTTGTCAAAGCTGAGATTGAGGGTGTCGCGAATCTAAGTTGGGTGGTTCCAGAGCGAGCACTGCATGGTGATAAGGTTTACCTGATGGATGACAATCAGCGTTTGCAAGTGGTCAATGTTGAAGTGCTTTATCGTAGAGACAATCAAGTGGTTGTAAGTGGAGAGCTACAAACTGGAGATAAACTGGTTCTCAATGATGTCCTGCCAGCAATCGAAGGCATGTTACTGAGAGAGTCGAACTCTGAAGAGGCCGAGCTTGAGTCAGATACTCAGGAGAGTGCGTCATGATCAAATTTTTCTCTCGGCACCCAACAGCAGCAAACTTGTTGATGCTTGGGTTGTTGATCTTGGGTCTAAGCTCACTATCAACCATCAAACGTGAAACCTTCCCCGCTTACGATCCGCCTTACATTATGGCTGCGATTGTCTATCCCGGCGCCTCTCCACAAGAAGTGGAAGAGAGCTTGTGTGTACGAATGGAAGATGCAGTAGACGGCTTAGCCAACATTGAAGAGACTCAATGTGAAGCGATCGAAGGCAGCGCCCGTTTAATTCTCAAGTTAAATGAAAAAGCGGACATCGGCCGAATGCTGGTGGACGTGCAAACCCAGATCAACTCGATCAATGACTTCCCAACTGAGATTGAATCGCCTGTTGTTCAAGAGCTAGATTGGAATGAACCAGTTGTCGATATCGCTATAACAGCCGAAACGTCGTGGCCAGAACTTAAGGCCTACGCGGAAGATCTTAAGCGCACCATGAAGCTTGATTACGATGTCTCTTTGGTCGAGGTTAGCGGCTTCTCGGATCATCAATATCGAGTGGAACTGGATACCCAAGCTATTCGTCAGTTGGGTTTGAGTGTCGGTGATATCGCGGATCAAATTGGTCGACAGAATGTAAAACTGCCGAGTGGTAACGTTGAAACACCAGACAAAAACTTTCTGATTCGTTTCGACGAGAGACGAGTTACGCCTGTTGAGCTGGAAAGCATCGTGGTTGGATCTGCGCCTAATGGCTCGGTGATTCGTTTGAGAGACATAGCCAAAATAACCGACCGCTTTGAGCTTGATGAGCAAAAGGTGCTATTTGATGGCAAGCCTTCAGCGCTGCTTAAGATCAGTAAGAACAAAGAAGACGATGCGCTGCGAATCAAAGAGAACGTAACACGATTCGTTGAAGATCAAAGCGCGATTGCTCCTGATGGCGTGACATTGCAAATGACCAATGATCTCTCGTCTGTGCTTTGGGATCGTTTAACCATGATGGTACGCAACGGCTGGCAAGGTATTGTGCTGGTGTTCGCAACTATGTGGCTGTTCTTCAGCTTACGTTATTCATTTTGGGTGGCGGCAGGGTTGCCAGTTGCCTTCCTTGGTGGCTTGTTCTTAATGGCCAACCTTGGTTTGTCGATTAACATTATGTCGCTGGTCGGGTTGTTGATGGCAATCGGTATTATGATGGATGACGCCATTGTGATCGCCGAATCGATAGCCTCCCATTTAGATCGGGGGCAAAACGTTGACGATGCGGTGTACAACGGTGTTAAGAAGGTGCTTCCCGGAGTGTTGTCTTCTTTCCTAACCACGGTGTGTATTTTCGGTAGTTTACTGTTTCTTGATGGTGAGATGGGCGCGGTGCTTAAGGCCGTTCCTCAAGTCTTGATTTTGGTGCTGTCGTTGAGCTTGATTGAAGCCTTCTTGATTCTACCTAATCACCTATCTCATTCATTACATAAAGAAAAGAATGACAAGCCAGCGCTGCGTTTTAAGGTTGTGTTACTTGAGAAATTCGAGAACTTTCGTAATACCACTTTGATGAACATGGTTGAGAAAGTCGTGACCTTCCGTTATGCCTTTATGGGCGGAGTGATTACGCTGTTGTTACTTTCGGTCGCCTTGATTGCTGGTGGTGTTGTCAAATTCCAACCGTTCCCTGAGTTGGATGGCGATATTGCCGAGGCGCGTATCATTCTTCCGCCGGGGGCGTCACTGTCTCAAACCGAGATAGTGGTCGATAAGATTGTTGCATCAGCCGAGCGTTTAAATGCGCAGTGGAGCGAAGAGGTCGAAGAAGGCAACACCTTGGTTGAGCACATTACTAGCCAATTTAATGCCAACGCAGATGCCAACGAATCTGGTCCGCACTTAGCTACCGTGCGCTTAGACTTACGCGGAGCAGAGAGTCGTAACACGGTTATTGATGACTTTATTGATGCATGGCGAGAAGACATCGGTGACTTGGCTGATCCTATCTCGTTAGTTTTCAAGCAACCGACTATGGGGCCGGGCGGCCGTGCGATTGAGATTCGTGCTAAGCATGATGACCTGAGCGCATTGAAATCGGCTTCTTTGGATATTCAGGAATACCTTAATCAGTTTGATGGCGTGCACGGCGTGCTGGATGACATGCGTATGGGTAAAGAAGAGATTTTGGTGAAGCTGCGTCCGGGCGCTGAGACCTACAATGTGAATGGACAGATGATCGCTTCCCAATTACGTGCGGCTTTCTTTGGTCAGACAGCGGATGAGATTCAAATCGGTGTTGAGAATATCTCGATTGAAGTTCGTCTTGATAAAGAACAAGCGGGTGATTTACAGCAGCTGGCTAACTTCCCAATCATCACTGCAGACGGCAGTCAGATTCCATTAGCAACATTGGCAACGTTAGATTTTCAGCGTAACTATGTGCGAATCCAACGTATCGATGGGTTGAGAACCATCAGTATCTTTGGTGATATTGATAATAAGAAAGCGAGTTCATCCGCGATTTTGGCTCAGTTCCAAAAAGATGAAGCCGCCAAACTTATTCAGAAGTACCCGGGTTTACGCTTTGATTTCGAAGGGGAGGCCAAGGATGCAGCCAAGACTGGCGCTTCGATGGGCAAAGGATTCTTGCTCGGCTTATTCGGCGTGTTTGCGATTCTTAGCTATCAGTTCAGAAGCTATTTAGAGCCTGTGGTCGTGATGTTAGCGATTCCACTCGCTTTTATTGGGGTGGTCGTTGGTCACTGGATACTTGGCCATTCTTTGAGTATGCCAAGCATGATGGGCTTTGTGTCGCTTGCCGGGATTGTGGTTAATGATTCCATCTTGTTGGTGCAGTACATTCGTCACCATGTCGATGAGGGAGATAGCGTGCATGACTCGGTGGTAAAAGCCAGTCGCGAGCGTTTCCGAGCGGTATTCTTGACCTCAATGACGACTGCGGCAGGTTTGCTACCGCTGTTGACGGAAACCAGCTTACAGGCTCAGGTTATCCAGCCACTGGTTATTTCGATCGTATTCGGCATATTTGCCTCGACCTTATTAGTATTGTTTATGATCCCAGCGGCCTACGCGATATTGGCGGATTTCGGTTTGGTGAAAAAGCACGAGCCATTAGCCCTATAGCCTTTAGCGCTATTATCATTTGCGAGTACTACTATTATTAGCGAACGCTATAACCATTAACACGATAGAAGTAGCGTTTGCTTGCTTATATAAAGAATTGAAAACATAGAAGAATAAAGCGGCCTTGGGTCGCTTTATTTTTATCGGTCGCTTCTATCGCCATCCTGACTTGATCCATTGACCTGTCTATCAAGCATGGGAAATTTCATTTTAGTTCATTCAAAACGTCACTTAACTGTCATTTGTTGGGCATAACTTGAGCCTTAACTGAATAAGGATTGTTAAGGAGATCGTATGCGTACTATCGAACCTATTGTCCGCTGGGATGTGGCATTTTCTGTTTTCTGTTTAAACAACCGCTATGGCGGGCAACATGCAACGCTCAGTAAAGCGGTGTCTCATACTGGAGATGGACACCTTTATGTTTTGATTGCCTTGATTGCACTGCTGGTCGATAGCAACACCGGTCGAGATTTTCTATTGGTCGGTTTAACCGCCTTCGCAATCGAACTGCCTATTTACTGGTTTGCTAAAAATACCCTCAAGCGCCGTCGACCAGCTGAATTCTCTTCACTACTTCACTCTCATATTGTGCCATCCGATAAATACAGTCTGCCTTCAGGGCATTCCGCTGCTGCTTTTGTTATGGCGACCCTAATCGGGCATTTCTATCCGAGCTTGTACCTCTTTAGCTTGGTGTGGGCAACTGCGATTGCAGGCTCTCGAATCCTGCTCGGTGTGCACTTTTTAACGGACGTACTGATTGGCGCAGCCTTGGGCATCGCTTGTACCAGCCTCGCTATCAGCTTCATCCTGTAATTATTTTGTTGGCAACCACTGCCGAGCTTAAGTGGTAAATTTAAAGGAACATGCATGAAAATTTTATATGGCGTACAAGGCACAGGAAATGGGCACATCGCTCGAGCGAGAGCAATGGCCGTCGCTTTTCGTCAGCAAAATATTGATGTCGATTTTCTGTTCTCTGGGCGAGATGAGAGCAAATACTTTTCGATGGAAGCGTTTGGCAACTATCAGACCCGCAGCGGCTTAACTTTTTACAGCGAGCAGGGGCAGGTTAAATACGGCAAAACATTCATGAAGAACAACATCTGGCGATTTCTCCGTGAGATTAACCAGATCGATCTTACGCCTTATGACTTAGTGATTAATGATTTTGAGCCTGTCACTGCATGGGCGGCTAAGAGACAAGGTGTGCCATGCATTGGGATAAGCCACCAGAATGCGTTTCGTTATGATGTACCCAAAGAAGGGGGCAACTGGATTGAACATTCAGTGATTCAACATTTCGCCCCAACCGAGCACTCTATTGGCTTGCACTGGTATCACTTTGAACAGCCGATTTTGCCGCCTATCGTTCACACGCTGGTTGGTGTGCAACAAATAAAAACAACACAAGACTTTACGTTGGTCTATTTGCCATTTGAGGATCTTGAGTCGATCTCAGAGCTGCTGATGAAGTTCATTTCGCAAAACTTTGTCTGTTACCACCCGGATGTGATTGAGCATAGCCGAGTTGAAAATATTGAGTTCAAACCACTGAGTCATGCGGGCTTTCAATTCGACCTCAATCAGTGCTCTGGTGTGGTCGCAAATGGCGGCTTTGAATTGCCATCTGAAGCCCTAACTTTGGGGAAGAAATTGCTTCTCAAACCACTCGAAGGACAGTTCGAACAACAGAGCAATGTGGCGACGCTAGAGGCCCTTGGGTTAGCTCAAACCATGACGTTTTTAGATGCGGCTATTTTGCGCGCTTGGCTCAGTGAAAAACAGGCCGAAGTGGTCACCTATCCAGACGTGGCAAGTGCACTCGTTGAGTGGGTATTAGCAGGGAATTGGTCTAATCAAGATGATTTAAGAAAGCAACTTTGGGACAAGGTCGACTTTCCAAGTTATGCATCGCTCACCTAACTCATAAGTGCTATTTCTGAATTGGCCGGTTGAACAATTCACGAGTTCAATAAATTGTAACAAATGTAACCAAACGATAGAACAGCTAAATAAGTCGAAATTAAACTCATAAGTGACGCATTTTATGTTTTTTTATAACTCTATAAATAATTGATTTTTAGATGTTGTTTAATCATTAAGGTAAAATAAAATTATTCTTTATCAATCTTGTTGGTAGCTCGAGATGCATTGGTTAATAGTAATGTCAATCCGAAAAACATCGGTCTGATAAATATAAGAATTAGTGGTTATCTATTCTCATACCATTACCAATTTAACGCTGTCGAACCGACAAGAGGCAACTTGAATGTTAGATAAGAAAGACGCAATGAGTGCTATTGCAAGCTACAGAATGGAAAGCACACTTCGTGGAGTCGACTTAAATCTTTTGACTGTATTTGATGCAGTTATGCAAGAGCAAAACATTACACGTGCAGCTCACAATCTGGGTATGTCTCAGCCTGCTGTAAGTAACGCTGTTGCTCGTCTAAAAGTGATGTTTAACGACGAACTATTCATGCGTCAAGGTCGTGGTATTCAACCGACTCAACGTGCTCGTCAGTTGTTTGGTCCAATCCGCCAAGCGCTACAGTTAGTACGCAACGAACTACCAAGTTCTGTGTTCTCTCCAGAGTCGTCTTCTCGCCTGTTCAAACTAGCGATTTGCAGCCCTTGTGATATGCGTTTTGCTCCTAAGATTATGTCGACTATCAACGAGCAAGCACCTAGCGTTAAACTGCACATGGACGCTGAGTTCGATCGTCAGCTTTCTGAGCGTATGCGCTACCAAGAAATCGACTTCGTGATCGATTACGCTCGCTTTGATGAGCAAGGTTTCTCAAGCACTGAAATCTTCCAAGATGAGTTGGTTGTTGTCGCTTCTGCTTCTCACCCACGCATTAACGGTGAAGTAACAGCGGCAGAGCTGCTTAACGAAAAGCACGCGAAATTGTCTCGCATTCACGGTCAACGTAGCTTCTCTGAGCAAGCTTACCGTGACCTAGACTGCATGCCTTTCTACGAAGGCACGAGCCTAAGCAACGTTCTTTACGTTGTAGGTCAGTCTGAACTAGTAACGATTGCTCCTCGTTGGATGGTAGAACATGCAGCAAACAAAGAGCAGCTTCAGATTCTAGATTTCCCATTTGATAATGCGGCAATTTCAGGCTTCCTAAGCTGGCACGAATCAAGTGAAAAGGACAAAGGACACATTTGGTTACGAGATCAGTTAATGATGATCTGTGGCGAAGTAGTGGCACTTAACTAGACACTAATCCCTATGTTTTATAAGCCCTAAGCTAGGAGTCTGGCTTGGGGCTTTTTTGTACCTGCTATTTTTGTTGATAGAAAACTTAGCGTGAGACGTACTATTACTTATAACTTTGAGCTTCATCAGTTGCCTTTTCCATGATCAGAGGTACACTTGTGCGCTCAAAAAAGCTTACAGGTGTAAGCCAAAGGTAAAGAGATGGCCAATTTAGATTTTCATATCGTAAAAAGACTTCGTGACCAAATTGCCCAAGGCGGCAACCGTACAGCTTTGAAGCACAAAGTAGACAATGTATGGCAAGGTATTAGCTGGGAGCAGTTTGGACAACAAATCGATACGCTTTCATTAGCACTATTGGCTCAGGGACTGAGAGTTCAAGATAAGATCGGTATCTATTCAAATAATATGCCTCAATGGACCGTGGCAGATTTTGCATCTTTACAAGCTCGTCTTGTGACTGTGCCGATTTATCCAACCAACACAGCAGCACAGTCGTCTTACATCATCCAAAATGCGGATGTGAAGATCTTATTCGTTGGTGAGCAAGTTCAATTTGACGCGGCGGTGAGCCTATTCGAAGAGTGTGAACAGCTAGAAGTGGTTGTCGCGATGTCTGATGATATCGATCTTCAAGGCCATAGCTTTGCGGTATCTTGGGCTGATTTCATGGCGCGCGGCGTTGAAGCACAACAAGCTGAACTTGACGTGCGTCTTGCTGATGCAAGCATGGACGACCTGCTGACTCTTATCTATACCTCTGGTACCACAGGTCAGCCAAAAGGCGTAATGCTTGATTACACCAACATTGGCTACCAGTTAGAAGGCCACGATGAGCGCCTTAGCCTGAGCAAAGACGATGTCTCATTGT
Organism: Vibrio sp. 10N.286.52.F8; assembly: GCF_041468745.1. Taxonomy (NCBI): domain Bacteria; kingdom Pseudomonadati; phylum Pseudomonadota; class Gammaproteobacteria; order Vibrionales; family Vibrionaceae; genus Vibrio; species Vibrio sp. 10N.286.52.F8. Next base: position 11,898 of record NZ_JBFRJF010000032.1, on the reverse strand, counting down.
GTTTCCTACCGTTATCACACGTATTTGAGCGTGCTTGGACGTTCTACGTTCTTTATAAAGGCGCAACCAACTGCTACCTGCAAGATACGATGCAAGTGCGTGATGCGCTAAGTGATGTGAAACCTACTGTAATGTGTGCGGTTCCACGCTTCTACGAGAAGATCTTCTCTGCGATTCACGAGAAGGTATCTAAAGCACCATTTATTCGTAAAGTGCTATTTACTTGGGCGGTGAACATGGGAGCAAAGCTTTCAGTTTGTCACCAAGAAGGTCGTACTCCATCGTTGATGCTGAAGAAGAGCCATGCGCTAGCTGATAAGCTTGTGCTATCTAAACTGCGCGCTCTACTCGGCGGTAACATCAACTTCATGCCATGTGGTGGCGCGAAGCTTGATGAGACGATTGGTCGTTTCTTCCATGCTATCGGCATCAACGTAAAACTTGGCTACGGCATGACAGAAACCACGGCAACAGTATCTTGTTGGGATGATCGCTGTTTTAACCCTGATTCGATTGGTATGTCGATGCCGGGCGCAGAAGTAAAAATTGGTGCTAAGGACGAGATTCTTGTTCGCGGTCCAATGGTGATGCGTGGCTACTACAAGATGCCAGAAGAGACAGCTAAGACATTCGATGAGCACGGTTTCTTGAAAACCGGTGATGCGGGTCATTTTGATGAAAATGGTAACCTGTTCATTACTGATCGTATCAAAGAGCTGATGAAAACTTCTGGTGGTAAGTATATTGCCCCGCAAGTGGTTGAAGGTGCGATTGGTAAAGATCACTTTATCGAACAGATTGCTGTTATCGCTGATACACGCAAATTCGTTTCTGCGCTGATTGTTCCTTGTTATGACTCGCTAGAAGAGTACGCCAAAGAGCTTAATATCAAGTATCACGATCGCGTTGAGCTGGTTAAGCATCACCAAATCGTCGAGATGCTAGAAAAGCGTGTGAATGACCTACAGCAAGAACTGGCTAAGTTTGAGCAAGTGAAGAAATTCAAACTGCTACCAAAAGCATTTTCTATGGATGATGGTGAACTGACACCAACTCAAAAATTGCGTCGTAAAGTTATCAACGATAAGTATCAAGACGAAATCGAAGAAATGTACAACGAAAAGCCTAAAGATAAGTAGTTTTCTGCTTAGATAAATTTTCAGTTGTTTAAAAATCCCCCTACGAATGTGATTGCATTTTTAGGGGGATTTTTTGTATCTAATGACACAGCACAATGTGCGAAAGCGCACACCAGCAAGCTCGTGGTTTATCGATAAATAGCGATCTATTAAAATATTAAGTGCTTTTTTTTGTTCGCTAACTAGTGTTTAAACCTGGCGTGGGGGGCTGAGTTGGGTTTTATTTAATGCTTTGAGCTAATAGTTGGTTTTTTGGCACAGTTGCCGAATAACAGGTGTTAGACCAGATGATAATAAAGCGTTAAAGTTGTTTCGTATTACTGTTTGTTGTTATCACGACAGACAGCCATAGCCGAAAAAGTGGAAGTATTTCGAATTAGGCTACGAATAAGCCCTAGACTATGAAAAACCAGCCCAACATGTTCACCAAATATGATTGGAAACTGGTGAGGAGAGCAATATGACAACAAAACCTGAAACAGCCATGTCATCCGGCGCTGAAATGTTATCCGGCGCTGAGATGGTGGTGCAGTCTCTAATTGAAGAGGGTGTAGAACAAATCTTTGGTTACCCAGGTGGTTCTGTACTTGATATCTACGATGCGTTGCATGCTAAAACTGCTGAAATTAAACACGTATTAGTGCGACACGAACAAGCCGCTACCCACATGGCAGATGGCTATACTCGTTCTACCGGTAAACCGGGTGTAGTACTTGTGTGTTCTGGTCCAGGTGCGACCAATACCGTTACTGGTATTGCAACCGCCTACATGGACTCAATCCCAATGATTGTTATTTCTGGTAACGTACCAAATAACCTCATTGGTAATGACGCCTTCCAAGAGTGTGACATCGTGGGTGTATCACGCCCGATCGTTAAACACAGCTTCTTAGTTAAGAAAGCGGAAGATATCCCTGAAGTCGTTAAAAAAGCATTCTATATTTCAACGACAGGGCGTCCCGGTCCTGTGGTTATTGATCTGCCGAAAGATATCTTAAACCCACAAATCAAGCTTCCTTATGAATACCCAGAAACGCTCAAAATGCGTTCGTATAACCCAACGGTTACGGGTCATAAAGGTCAGATCAAAAAGGCGCTAAAAGCCCTTCTTGAAGCGAAGAAGCCGGTACTTTATGTCGGTGGTGGTGCGGTTATTTCTGAGGCAGATAAGCCGCTGTTAAAATTAGCAGAGGCACTGAATTTACCTGTGGTAAGCACCCTAATGGGGCTTGGCGCTTTCCCTGGCACCCATAAGAACTCTTTGGGTATGTTAGGCATGCATGGTTTATATGAAGCCAATATGGCGATGCACAATGCGGATTTGATCTTTGGTATTGGCGTACGTTTCGATGATCGAACGACTAATAACCTAGATAAGTACTGCCCTGATGCGAAGATCATGCACATTGATATCGACCCATCTTCGATCTCTAAGAACGTAAAAGTGGATCTACCGATTGTAGGTTCTGCTGAAAAGGTTCTAGAGAGCATGGTGAACTTGCTCGTTGAGCAAGGCGGCACTAACGATGCAGAAGCAATTGAAAGCTGGTGGAGTGAAATCAAGCAGTGGCAAGAGCGTGACTGCCTAGCTTACGAGAAATCGTCTGAGCGCATCAAACCACAGCAAGTAATTGAAACACTGCATAAAGTAACCAATGGCGATGCCTATGTTGCTTCTGACGTAGGTCAACACCAAATGTTTGCTGCTTTATACTACCCGTTTAACAAGCCACGTCGTTGGATTAACTCTGGTGGTCTAGGCACGATGGGCTTTGGCCTGCCTGCTGGTATGGGCGTTAAGTTTGCTAAGCCAGATGAAGAGGTGGTTGTGGTAACCGGTGACGGCAGTATTCAAATGAATATCCAAGAGCTGTCGACTGCGCTGCAATACAATATCCCGGTTAAGATTATTAACCTTAACAACCGTTTCCTAGGCATGGTAAAACAGTGGCAAGACATTGTTTATCAAGGCCGTTACTCTAACTCATATATGGACTCTGTTCCTGATTTTGCTGCTATCGCTGAGGCTTATGGCCACGTTGGTATGCGCATTTCATCTCCGGATGAATTGGAATCAGGTTTGGAAAAAGCACTGGCGATGAAAGACCGTTTGGTATTTGTCGATATTAGTGTGGATGACACCGAGCACGTATACCCAATGCAGATCAAAGGCGAGGGTATGGATAACATGTGGCTAAGCAAAACGGAGAGAACATAATATGAGACACATTATTTCACTACTAATGGAAAACCAACCTGGTGCGCTTTCTCGTGTGGTTGGCTTGTTTTCTCAGCGTGGCTACAACATCGAGTCTTTGAACGTATCTCCAACCGATGATCCGACGCTGTCTCGTTTGAACGTCACTACTAACTCGAGCGAAATGCAGCTTGAGCAGATTCAGAAACAACTGCATAAGCTAATCGACGTACTTAAAGTACAAGAAGTGTCTGAACTTGAACACATTGAACGTGAGCTGTTGATGGTAAAAGTACGTGCGAGCGGCTTTGCTCGTGCGGAAGTGAAGCGCACAGCGGATATCTTCCGTGGTCAGATCGTTGATGTTACGGCTTCTCAATATACGGTTCAAATGGCGGGTACTAGCGAGAAACTGGATGCCTTCATTCAGGCGCTGTCTGAAGTGACGGAAGTGCTTGAAGTAGCTCGAAGTGGTGTTGTTGGCATCGCACGAGGCGAACGTGCGTTGAAAGCCTAGACGATAAGTCTTTAAAAAATAACTTTAAAGCCGCTTTTTTAAGCGGCTTTTATTTTGTTAATTTTTTAGAGTGCTATAATCCCGCGCTGCACTTCCATTCATCTGAGTTAGCAATGCGAAATAAAAAATCAATAATTACATTGCTGATTATCTCTATCATATTGTCTTCTGCAGTATGTCTGTATTATTTGCAGCGCTACAAAGAAGTAAAACAGCAGAGCTTTGACTACTCAGCTAAGCAAGCCGTTCATCAGTTAGTGTATGCCAAGCGAGATTATGATCTTCTCAAGACTCAGTTAGTCTCGGTCATGGAGCTACTCAGTCATAGCCAGAGCTTGGTTAACTTTGCTTCCTCTCCCTCAGACCAAACCAAACATCTACTTGAAGAGGTCTGGCAATCTGTTCTCGTGAACCAGAAGTGGTATACACAAATCCATCTGTTAGATGTCACTGGCAAAGAATTGGTGCGTGTTAACTATTCCTCTGATACCGGTAGAGTGACGTTTCCTCAACAGCTGCAAGATAGGTCGGATTCTAACTACTTCCAATACGCTCAAAAACTAGAAGCCGAACAGATTGGCGGTTGGGGTATTGAGCTTGAAACTGAGCATGGTGAAGTCACCTTCCCTTATTCGCCGGTAATCCGTGTCTTTACCCCAGTAGAAACCCCTGACGAAAGAGTAGGCTACCTCGTCATCAATCTTGATGTATGGGGCTTATCGTCGCGTCTGAGCTTTTCACCAGATAACGATCTTAGAGCAGAAGTTCTCAATGACGCGGGTTACTTCATCGCGAGTAACAACAGCGGTAAGTTGTTCGGAGACTCTATTCCTGAAAGAAAAGGCTATAACCTGAAAAATATCGCGCCGAAGACGTGGGATGCGATCTCCAATGATCAGGTGGGATACGTTTTTGAAGATGGTAATTTGTTTGCCTTTAACACGGTTATGCTCGCGAACAGTCAAAAGGTTCATTTACTGATTCAACTTAATCAAAAGCAACTGATGGATCGGGCTGAGCGTGATCTAGATGATTTGGCCCATGAAGAGATCATTGTTCTGATTACGGTGCTGATATTCGCTTTCCCGTTTGCTTACCTGGTGACGCACTGCCGACGCCGAAGCCTAGAGAGTAAATTGGCACGAGCCGCATTGAATGGTATGTCGGCAGTGATGATCTCTGACAAGCAGCACCGCACAATGATGATCAACAACGAATTTGAGAACATGACTGGGTACTGCAAAAAACAGGTTATCGGTCAAAATGCATTGCAGTTGCTGCTTGAGAATACCGACCAAGTGCTCTCAAGCTCGGCTATTTGGAGTCATTTAGAGCAAGAAGAAGTATGGGAAGGGGAGGTTCAGTGTAAGAACAAGCTGCGTATTCCTTTTACTGCGATCATGCGAGTGCATGCGGTCAAAAACAATTCAGGCAAAGTCAGTTACTACATCACCTCGTTGGTTGATATTTCGGTAAGGAAGGAGCTTGAAGTACGTTTGAGGATCTTAAGTGAACGTGACTCTTTGAGTAATCTTTGGAATAGACGAAAGTTCGAAGAGCAGCTCGCGTATTATTCTCGCTTGGTTGAGCGTTACCCTAATGAATCGACGACTTGCTTAGCTTTAGTCGATATCGATAACTTCAAGCGAATCAACGACGAACTTGGTCATGACGAAGGCGACCGAGTGATAGCAAGTGTCGCCAAGCTTCTGCAAGATAGCCTTCGCGGGACTGACTTTGTTGCACGTGTCGGAGGAGAAGAGTTTGCACTGTTGATGCCACACACGTCTCTGCCAGAAGCAAAGCGCGTATTGGATCGCTTGCGAATAGAGATTGAACTGGCAGCCGGAACTAAGATAACGGTGAGTGTTGGCTTTACTGATTTAACAAGTAACAGTACTCGCTCATACAAGTGTGCCGATGTTGCGCTTTACGAATCTAAATCGTCTGGTCGTAATACGGTCTCTATGTGTCCTAGCTACGATGATGTCGCTTAGGTTCGCTTCTATCTAATCCTTTCTTCTCTTTGCTTCACCTCTTCAAGCTGGCCCCGACTCACTTTATCTCTCCCCCTTTTTATAGGAATCTCACTTTTGAGCGACCTGTGTCACAAAATCTATACAGTTAGACTAAAGTCTAATGTTGGTGGAAATTTGAGCTAAAATGAACAGTAAGTAAACTACTTTGCTTCAGATTACATCGTGTTAAACGATGTAATAAATAGAGTGTTTACCAGATGTAAAAGGATGACACCGTTAACTTAATTCAGCTGGTTAGCTAGCCTTATCAATAACTTGAAAGGCAGCAGTAGAATTAGGTTAGCTGGAGCAATAGTTTGGGGATCATACAGTCTGGTTAAAAGAGGCGTGGTATGTTTGTCGATTTTTTAGTGAGGTTAACCATAGGCACATTAGCCATTCTTGGCTTTCAATTGAGTGCATTGTATTTTTTACCTATGGTTGTGCTGCTCAATACTCATCACAAAGAGTTTTTTGGGTGGTAGTTCAGTCGTGGTACTGGAAACAAAAAAACGGAGCCGCTGGGCTCCGTTTTTATTTGGTTAGAATCTATCTTGGCATCATGCCGCTTCGATAACTTCTTCAATTCGTTTCATTGAACCTAGCAGGTGTTGATCAAGCAGTTCAGTCGCTTGTTCTACATTCTTAGACAGTACTAGTTTCATGATCATTTCGTGTTCATCAATATTGAACAGATCATCTGATGCGCTTTCTGCAGACATAGCGAGGAAGCGGTAACGTTTCACTTGGTTAATTAGGTCATCAAAGAACTTAAACATGTTCTCTGAATCTGCACCTTCAAGCAGTGCGACATGGAATTGCTGGTGGCGCTCTTCCCATTCTACACAGTCAAACTCTTCAGATACGTACTGTACTCGCGATAGTTTATGGTAAGACGTTAGTACATCCAGTTCCCAGCTCTCATCACCTGCTGCAATCGCTTTTTTAAGCAGAACCGATGATACAACACGAAGGCTTTCGTATAGGTCATTCAGTTCTTTCTTTGATACAGGAGATACCCAGCAGCCTTTTTGTGGCTCTAGCTTTACGTATTTGCTCCAAGATAACTGTACCAAGGCTTCGCGAATAGGGGATGCGCCAACGTTGTAGCGTGCTTTTAGATCAGCAACAACAAGCTTTTGGCCTGGGGTTAACTCACCATTAAGAATATCTTGGCGAATCATCTTTGATACTTTGTCAGTGAGCGTAGGACTAGACATTACAAACCTCATCTATATATGATTTCTAGTCTGCTAATCCGTCTCTTAGAAAGAGTCAGTTGGAGGTTAACAGTACGTAGTTCTATTGTGATTGATAATACAGCGTACTGAAAAGTTAGGCAAGATTTTGTTTCATAAAAAAAGAGGGCCGAAGCCCTCTTTTATATTTTATGCGAATCGGTTCATTCTTATAGAACGTGAACAGATGCCGTGTTTGTAGTACCAGAAGCTACTAGAGCACCAGAAACCATAACTACGATGTCGCCTTTGTTACCTAGGCCAGATTGTAGAGCGATTTCTTTACCGTTGATGTAGAACGCGTCTGTGTTCTCGATAGAGTCAACAAGAACTGGCTTAACACCTTTAGTAAGAACTAGCTGTGCAGCTGTCTTTTCGTTAGTTGTTAGAGCTAGGATGTTTGCAGTTGGGAAGTACTTACGTACTGAACGTGCAGATTTACCGCCTTCAGTTGCAACAACTATTAGAGGAGCAGCTAGCTTCTCTGCTGTGTCTACGGCGCCTTTACATACTGCTTCAGTGATGCGTAGACGTGGGCTGTCTAGACGAGAACCTAGCTCAGCTTTAAGAGCTGAATCAGTACGGTTCGCGATTTGAGCCATGATAGTAACAGCTTCAACTGGGTACTTACCTTTAGCAGTTTCACCAGAAAGCATTACTGCATCAGTACCATCCATGATTGCGTTCGCAACGTCACCCGCTTCAGCACGAGTTGGACGTGGGTTGCTGATCATAGAGTCAAGCATTTGAGTTGCAGTGATAACCATCTTACGTGCACGGTTACACTTCTCGATCATCATCTTCTGAGCGAAGATTACTTCTTCAGCTGGGATTTCAACACCTAGGTCACCACGAGCAACCATGATGCCGTCAGAAGCTTCAAGGATTGAATCGAAGTTATCTACACCTTCTTGGTTTTCAATCTTAGAAATGATGTGGATGTTCTCGCCGCCGTTAGCGTTTAGAAGCTCACGGATTTCTTTAACGTCTTCTTCTTTACGGATGAAAGAAGCAGCAACGAAATCTACGCCTTGCTCACAACCAAACTTAAGGTCAGCTTTGTCTTTCTCAGAAAGAGCAGGAAGTTGAACAGAAACGCCAGGAAGGTTAACACCTTTGTTTTCGCCTAGAGCACCGTTGTTAAGAACTTTACACTTAACTTCAGTTTCTGTTGTTGCGATAACTTCCATTTCGATTAGGCCGTCATCAACAAGGATAGTGTTACCTGCTGTTAGGTCTTTAGCGAAACCTAGGTAAGTTACTGCTACTACGTCTTTGTTACCAACAACTGTTGCGTCAGTTGTGAAAGTGAACTCTTGACCAGCTACTAGATCTACGTCGTTACCATCTTCAAGTTTGATAGTACGGATTTCTGGACCTTTAGTATCTAGAAGGATAGCAAGTTGCTCACCTTTGTTTTCCATTACTTTACGGAAGTTCGCGATACGAGTGCCGTGCTCTGCGAAATCACCGTGAGAGAAGTTAAGACGCATAACGTTCATGCCAGCATCTACTAGTTCAGTTAGCTTCTCTACAGATTCAGTTTTAGGGCCAATCGTACATACGATTTTGGTCTTTTTCATGGAAGGTACTCTCCGGTAAGTATTGTTACAATTTGAAATTTATTTAAGTTCTGAAGATTGGTCCGCTACATCAACATTTTGTGCCTGTTGTGTAAAAGCGCGGGACTTCCAATATGTCCTTCAGAGTTGTAAGTCTTTCATCAATTTTAGTCATTTTATGACTAAAAGATTTTGATTCAATATCGGTTTTCTGTGACTTACCCCACTATATAGGGGGTAAGTTGCAAAAAAATAACAGTCAGTTTTGTAATTTTTTTTCTTTTCGGGTGCGGATTCTACCACCTAATGAGTTCAATATCACTGCTTAACAATTGTCTTAGGACAAGGTTTTATCGCTATTTATTAATTTTTTGGATCAAAATAAATGGACTAAATAGTTTCGTTGTAACTATAATATGTTTCATATCGAAACTTAATGGCCTTTTTTAAATGTCGAAACGAAACACCCAGCTCAGAAGACATGCAATTTCTAACCTAGTGAATGAAAAAGGGGAGGTTAGTGTTGATGAATTATCCGCTAAGTTCGAAACCTCAGAAGTCACTATTAGAAAGGACTTGGCGTCTTTAGAGAAAAACGGTCAGCTTTTACGCCGTTATGGTGGTGCGATTTCGTTACCGAAAGAGGTTGTCAACGAAGAACTGGGTCAACAAGTTTCGACTCGAAAGATTTCATTGGCAAAAGCCGCTGCAGATTTAATTCGCGACCATAACCGCATCGTGATCGATAGTGGCAGTACGACCGGTGCTCTAATTCAGCAGCTTAATGCTAAGCGTGGCTTGGTTGTTATGACCAACTCATTGCACGTTGCTAATGCGCTTAATGAGCTTGAAAGCGAGCCGACGTTATTAATGACTGGCGGCACTTGGGATACCCATTCGGACTCTTTCCAAGGCAAAGTTGCAGAGTCGGTACTTCGTGCTTACGATTTTGACCAACTATTTATTGGGGCTGATGGTATCGACCTCGATAGAGGCACAACCACGTTTAACGAACTGGTTGGCCTGAGCAAAGTAATGGCTGAAGTGTCACGAGAAGTGATCGTGATGGTTGAGTCGGAAAAGGTGGGACGAAAGATCCCGAACTTAGAGCTGGCATGGGAACACATTGACATCTTAATTACCGATACAGACTTAGGCGAAGAATCCAAAGCAAGTATCGAATCACATGATGTTCGAGTGATCCTGACCGATCCAGCGTAAAAACAAATTTAAGTATTATGCATTTACCTTCCTATAATTGATCTTAATGAAGATTTGGCCTTTGCTTGCTGCCAATAGGAATAAAACAAAATTGATGGAGTGAAACTATGTGTGGAATTGTTGGTGCAGTAGCACAGCGTGATGTAGCTGAAATTTTAGTAGAAGGCCTTCGTCGTCTAGAATACCGTGGCTACGATTCAGCTGGTGTCGCTGTAGTCGATACTGAATCTAACCTAACTCGTGTACGCCGCCTAGGTAAAGTACAAGAGCTAGCTGACGCAGTAGAAGAGCAACAAGTGATTGGTGGTACAGGTATCGCTCATACACGTTGGGCGACACACGGTGAGCCGTCTGAAGCGAACGCACACCCACACATGTCTGGTGATATTGCCGTTGTACACAATGGCATTATCGAAAACCACGAAGCACTGCGCGCTATGCTGCAAGAGCGTGGTTACGTATTTACTTCACAAACGGATACAGAAGTTATTGCTCACTTAGTTGAGTGGGAACTTCGCACTTCAGCTTCTTTGGTTGAAGCGCTACAGAAAACAGCAAAACAATTAGACGGTGCGTACGGCACGGTTGCGGTTGATCGTAAAGATCCTAGCCGTATCGTTGTAGCTCGTTCTGGTAGCCCGATCGTTATCGGTTTTGGTGTCGGCGAGAACTTCCTTGCTTCTGATCAACTGGCGCTACTGAGCGTAACTCGTCGCTTCATGTACCTAGAAGAAGGTGATGTTGCTGAGGTAACTCGTCGTGATGTTACGGTATTTGATGTAGCGGGTGAGCGTGTTGAGCGTGAAATCGTTGAGTCAAACGCTGAACACGACGCAGGTGACAAAGGTCAATACCGCCACTTCATGCAGAAAGAGATCTTCGAGCAGCCAACAGCGCTGATCAATACAATGGAAGGCCGTATCTCTGACACTTCGGTTATCACTAACGCGATCGGCGTTAAAGCTGAAGAGATCCTAAGCAAGGTTGAACACGTGCAGATCATCGCATGTGGTACGTCTTACAACTCAGGCATGGCAGCGCGTTACTGGTTTGAATCTCTAGCTGGCGTAAGCTGTGACGTAGAGATTGCTTCTGAATTCCGTTACCGTGATTTCGTTGTTCGTCCGAACAGCCTATTGGTGACTCTGTCTCAATCTGGTGAAACGGCGGATACGCTTGCTGCACTTCGTCTTGCAAAAGAGAAGGGTTATATGTCTGCAATGACTATCTGTAACGTTGCGGGTTCTTCACTGGTTCGTGAATCTGATTTTGCCTTCATGACTCGCGCAGGAACAGAGATCGGTGTTGCTTCTACTAAAGCTTTCACAACTCAACTAGCAGCGATGCTGATGATGGTAACGTCAATTGGTCGTCTACAAGGTCGTATCAATGAAGAAAAAGAAGCGGAAATCGTTCAAGCACTTCACCAACTGCCTGCTGATATCGAGAAAGCATTAGCGTTCGATAAAGAAATTGAAGCACTGGCACCTGATTTTGCTGATAAGCATCACACACTGTTCTTGGGTCGTGGTGAGTTCTACCCAATCGCGATGGAAGCGTCTCTTAAACTGAAAGAGATCTCTTACATCCACGCAGAAGCATACGCAGCTGGTGAGCTTAAGCACGGTCCTTTGGCTCTTATCGATGCAGATATGCCTGTAGTCGTTATTGCACCAAGCAACGACTTGCTAGAGAAGCTGAAATCGAACGTTGAAGAAGTGCGTGCTCGTGGCGGTCTACTTTACGTATTCGCTGATGAAGATGCGGGCTTTGAAAGCGATGAGAACATGAAGATCATCAAGATGCCTCACGTAAGTGAAGTAACAGCGCCTATCTACTACACAGTACCGATGCAGCTGCTGTCTTACCATGTCGCACTAATAAAAGGTACCGACGTTGACCAACCTCGTAACCTAGCGAAAGCGGTAACAGTTGAGTAATCGACAGCTTACCTAAGATATAGATAATAAGAAGCCCATCCTGTGATGGGCTTTTTTATGGTTCAT